>NZ_JAKSYF010000150.1:0-1482 GCF_022829745.1 Methylobacterium sp. E-016 | reverse complement strand
GTCACGGTCGGGGCCGGCGCCTTCGTCGCCTCCGGCTCGGTGATCACCGACGACGTGCCCGAGGGGGCGCTCGCCGTCGCCCGCGGGCGCCAGGCGACGAAGCCGGGCTGGGCCGAGACGAAGCGGGCGGCGTTGCGGGCGGAGAAGGCGGCGCACTCGGGGACGTCCTAAAGCCGTTCCCCTTTGGTGGATCGGTTCACCCGTGGAGTGGGGTGGGCCAACGCCTGAAGATTTCGGTCGTGATCCTCTCACGCGGTATGGTGGTGCGCTGCACGAACCGACCGACAGGCGGATGGCGAAAACAGTCTATCGGGTTCGGTGCCATGGGTTCGTGAGGATGACGGTCTCTTCGGACGGAGACGCCGAAAAATCACCCCGGCGAATGCTTCGAGCCGGCGCGCGTGGTCATCGCCGAGATCCGGAGAGAAGAGGTTCGAATCCGTGTTGATGACGCGCGCCTCCCAGGCCGCTACATCGTCGGGGGACGTGGCTAAACACAATCCTGTCCGGCACCAAAGCTTTGGATCGCGCCGAATCAACCTTTTGGTGATACGGCGATATGTGGGCCTCGGCGCGCGGAGACCTCCGACCCGGATCGGCCGGTCACACTGCGGGTTGCGGCGTCCCATCCGCCTGTCCAGTCGGCTTAGGCAGACCTCCGGCTTCCTCAGCAGGCGCTGGAAGGCGACGTAGAAGGTCGGCGTCACGAAAAGGGTGTAGATCGGCGCGCAAGGCGGACCCACTCGAAACTGCAGCTATATAGTTGGGGTTTCTGATACTTATTACCAGTTAATATTCCGTTTCAACGCCGATCGGGAGTTAAAAGGTACCCACCGCCATACTTGAAACCTTGCAAATCCTGGGATGTTGAGCCGCAGTGGAAGGTGGGGTCAACTTGGACGCCGATCCACAATCCCCGTTGCCCGGCCAGTTTTCGAAACGAAATCGGCGTCTCAAAGAGGCAAAAAACGCGCAAATGCCGGGCTGCTGCGTCGGCGCGGTCATTCCGCAGGGAAGTATGGTCCCTTGACTGCCTGGGAGCCCCGCCAGCACCCGCCGTCCTCCTCGCCGCAAACCGCAGCAGCCGTCCGTCCGCGCCTGCCCACGGCCCGCGCTGCGGACATCGGCGCCACGGAAACCGGGGGCCCGCTCTCGCGGTTGAGGCCTCATGGCCGATGACGACGCCGCCTTTCTACAGAATGTCCGCGCAGCAATGGCTGCCGCAACTGGACCCGTGGACGCGTCGCTTAACCAAGCTCGCCGCGTCCTCGAATGGCTTCGCGACGCCGAGCTTGAGAGGCCGGAAAAAGGCGCTGACGACGTGTCACCGGATGAGTCCCAGTGACCTGACCGGCTGGCTTTGGACTGGGCTGATTGAGAGGATCAGCCAGGACTGAAGGAGCTGGACATGAAGCGAGGTCAGAAGACGGGTGCGGAGCAGGTGGTGCTGAAGCTGCGCCAGATTGAGGTGCAGACGGCGCA
>NZ_JAKSYF010000149.1:0-331 GCF_022829745.1 Methylobacterium sp. E-016 | reverse complement strand
GACCAATGACCATCCTCATTACCGGTGCCACCGGCCGCGTCGGCCGCAACGTTGTCGAGCAGCTCACCAAGCGCGGCGCGAGCGTGCGCGTCCTCACCCGCGATCCGGCGAAAACCACTTTCAACGGCGATGTGGAGGTGGCGAAAGGCGACCTTCTCGACCTCGACGCCCTGCGGAACGCCTTCACCGGGGTCCGCACGCTGTTTCTACTGAATGCGGTGACGGGTGACGAGTTCACCCAGGCGATCATCGCCCTGAACGCCGCGCGCGCCGCAGGCATCGAACGGGTCGTCTACCTGTCGGTGTTCGATGCCGACCGCGCCGTCAACGT
>NZ_JAKSYF010000157.1:0-1914 GCF_022829745.1 Methylobacterium sp. E-016 | reverse complement strand
CGGCGCGGTATACGCCGGCACCGGCGGCCGGGGCGGGAGGGTCCGAAAGCTGACGCCGAGGGGCGCGGCGGGCTGGGCGGTCGCACGCCGGCCGGGCGCGGGGGCCCGGTTCAAGCGCCCGCGGGTCTTCCCTCCCGCCTGGAGCGGGGGAGGGTGGGCCTGGCGTCGGCGGGGGTCGGGGGAGGGGCGCGCCCTCGCAGGCACCGTCGCCCCCCTCGGCCGACCCGCTTAGCGGGCCACCCTCCCCCGCTTAAGGGGGGAGGAAGAATGCGGCAGCTCCCCCCCCGAACCCGACGAGCAGGCCCCTCACCTCCGCCGCTCCACGTTCACGTAGATCGCGGCCCCCAGCGTCATCGCGGCGAGGGTGAACCAGGTCAGCGCGTAGACGAGGTGGTTGTTGTGGAAGGCGACCACCGTCAGCCCGCCGACTGGCAAGCGATCATCCGCCGACGCATCCGCATCGATGAAGTAGGGCGCGATGCCGGAGAGCCCCCGGGCCGAAGCGATCGCGGCGACATCGCGGGAATACCAACGATCCTCGGCGGTCGCGTTGCTGCGCAGGAACGCGCCGCCGGGTTCGGTGAGGCGCAACAGGCCGGTGACGTCGACCTCGCCCTCGGGCCGGCGCCAGCCGGCAGGATCGCGGCGATCGGAGGGAACGAAGCCGCGGTTCACCAGCACCGTGAAGCCGTCGGCGACCAGCGGCGTCAGCACCCAGAACCCGCCGCCGAGCACCGTCACCGCCTGGACCAGCGTGGTGGACTCGTGGCGGAAGCGGCCCGCCACCCGGACGTGGCGGTAGGCGTCGGCGGCCTCGGTCACGCTCGGCCACGCCGCCGGCCCGGGCGCCGGGACCGGGGCCGCGCCGATTCGGGCCTCGACCCGCGCGATCAGGTCGAGCTTCCATGCCCGGCGCTCGACCTGCCAGATCCCGAGGGCGACGAGCCCCGCGACCGCCAGCGCGCTCACGAGGTTGAAGGCCGTCAGGCCGAGGCGGGACGTCCTCAGGGCTTGTGGTGCATCAGGTCGTGCGGCGACGTCGGCATCATGTTGGTGTTCAGGTGATACATCACCCAGATCGAGCCGGTCAGCGTGATCACGACGAGGGTCAGCGTGAAGATCAGGGCCAGGATCGTCCATCCGCCCTCGGACTTCGTGTTCATGTGCAGGAAGTAGATCATGTGGACCACGATCTGCACCACCGCGAAGGCCATGATGATCAGGCTGGTGTGCACGGCGTTGCCGAGCACGTCGCTCATCACCAGCCAGAACGGGATCGCGGTGAGGATCACCGAGAGCACGAAGCCGGTCATGTAGCTCTTGAACGAGCCGTGCGCCCCAGCCGGGTGGCCGTGCGCGTCGTGGCCGTGACCGTGCGGTTCGGCGTGGTGCCCCGCCCCCGTCGCCGAGCTCATTGCAGCACTCCCATCAGGTACACGAAGGTGAAGACGCCGATCCAGACGACGTCGAGGAAGTGCCAGAACATCGAAAGGCACATCAGCCGGCGCTTGTTCTCGACGATCAGCCCCTTCTGGGCGGTCTGCACCATCAGCACGATCAACCAGACGATGCCGAGCGAGACGTGCAGGCCGTGGGTGCCGACCAGGGCGAAGAACGAGGACAGGAAGGCCGAGCGCTGCGGCGTCGCGCCCTCGTGGATCAGGTGGGCGAACTCGTAGAGCTCGATGCCGATGAAGCACGCGCCGAACAGGCCGGTGATCGCGAGCCAGACCTGCATCGTCCGGACGTTGTCCTTCTCCATCTCCAGCATGGCGAAGCCGTAGGTGATGGAGGACAGGAGCAGCATGGAGGTGTTGAGCGCCACCAGCGGCAGCTCGAACAGGTCGCGCGGCGAGGGCCCGGCCGCGTAGTTGCGGCCGAGAACCCCGTAGGTGGCGAACAGCACCGCGAAGA
>NZ_JAKSYF010000074.1:0-3724 GCF_022829745.1 Methylobacterium sp. E-016 | reverse complement strand
CAGGCCCACGACAAGCCCGCGAAGCTCGCTCAGCGAAAGGGCATCCAAACCATCGGGATCCGGCAGCGCCATGCCGCATGTTGAATCACGCCCGAGCCAAACCGCAAAACGCCACCGCCCGGTGATCTGCCCCAGTTACGCTCACGGCTCGCAACTCCTTGGTGAGCCGTCCATTCTCATCGACCACGCAGATTGCGGTCTCTTCCAGGGAGACGTCGAGTCCGGCAAAGTACGTCATGGCTGCTCCTTCCTGATGCTGTGGCGATCCGACATCGACTACGATCTCACATCTCGATAGGAGCAGCCGCCTTCAGCGGAACCGCGGTGTGACCCCAATCACCCCATCTGTCCGGGATCAGGGTGCGGTTTGGCAGAGCTTACGGATCATGAGGCGGACGGAGGCCCAGTGGAGGAAAGCCAGGGCCTTTCGGCTTTGGCATTCCCAGTCCTTGGCGCGGCGGCGGCAGCGGTTCAGCCAGGCGAAGGTGCCCTCATCCTGAGCTTGTCGAAGGATCGACGATCCACCGTTTGGGTAGGACGGTGAAGCCTTTCGCCGTGACGGCACTGGCCTGATCGGATCGCTTGACGATCTCGACATCGACCTGTCGGCAAGCGCGGCGGAGGCCGGCCTGGAAGCGGGGACCCTGGTAGCCGCCGTCGGCGTAGAGCTTGAGCAGGAACGGATAGAGCCCGAACAGGGTGGTCATCACCCACACCCCGCCGTCGCGATCCTGTACGCCGGCCGAATGTACCAGGGCGTGCATCTGCAGACCCTGGGTATCCACGAGGATGTGGCGCTTCTTCCGTTTGATTTTCTTGCCCGCATCGTATCCCGGCGGATCGATCGACCGGGGCAAGCCGGGCACGAAGCGCCACCTCGTCGTCGATGCCCGCGGCACGCCGCTCGGTGTTGTCCTGACCGGGGCCAACACTCACGACAGCACCCAACGCGTCGCGACGCTCGACGCGATCCCGCCGGTGCGCTCGGGCCGCTGTGGGCGCCCGCGCCACAGGCCCGGCAAGCTGCACGCCGACAAAGCCTACGACCACCGCCGTTGCCGCCGGGAGTGCTCGGCTCGCGGGATCGTGCCCCACATTGCGCGCCGGAGCGTCGAAAGCAGTCAGCGCCTGGGCCGCCACCGCTGGTTCGTCGAGCGTACGCTAGCGTGGCTGGCGCGATTCCAACGTTTGGCCATCCGCTACGAACGCCGCGCCGACATCCATCTCGCCTTCACGACCCTTGCCTGCGCCCTCGTCACACTCAACCAATGCAGACGGTTCTGTTAGACGCTCTTAATCTGATCCGCCAGCGCGTGACCGCTACGCTGCTGACGATCATCGACGGCGTTCCCGTCTGCGCTCTATCGGAAGATACCTCACTCCCTGATGCCACGGCTCGACGATGCGCGCAGCGACTTCGTACGTTGTGGCTTAGGGGCGGACTGACATCCCACGCATATGGAGTTTGTTGCTTTTGCTACTGCGGCTTCAAATTTCGAGTCGCGAATGCCTTGTTCCTCGGCAGCTTGCGAAGCCCTCTTCTCGCGATCTTGGCTCGATGTGTCAGGTCTCTCGATGCTCTGATTTGTCTCAGCCTTCCGCAGCACTTTACCTGCGGCGTGCGCGGTGGATACAGTGGCTAGTATAAGCCACACTGTCGCAATGACGCTGCGCATCAATCGCCCTCCCAGCGAGAATTATCTTTGCGACTATGCGCTTTTCGTACGGGTTAGATAAGTCCAGTAGAAGCCTGGCATTTAGCTTTTTCACTTCACACTGCCCCTACCCTTTCCAACCCCTCGGCTGTGCAGCCTCGCGTAGTATCGCCATGGATGACTCGTACTTCGCCAGGAGCCGGGCCCGAGTCGCCGTGGCCAGCTTCGCCAAGCGGTCCGCGTCGGCGTTGTCCTTGTTGTCGGAGAGCTTCACGAGGATGGCCGGCAGCGAGGTCATCCCCCGGAAATCGGAGGATGACGGGGCTGATAACCTCAATGCCGAGATCCCTGGCATTGCCTCCAGACTCACAGAAACCTCAAGAACGGGCGCCGACTCTCGGCCGCGCTAACAGACCTCAATGGAGCGCTGCCGCCGCTGGGCGGCCTCTGGACGGCTTCCTCCGGGCCTCGCTGCACGGTTCACCCTCGCCGAACAGGCGGTCCTCTCGCTCCTCGCGGCCGAGAGCGTGCGCCGGAAAGATTGCAGGCTTGCCGTCGAGCATATCGCGGCGATCGTCGGCGTGTGCCGGTCCACCGTGAAGAACGCGGTTCGAAAGACTCGCAAGCTCGGGCTGCGGACGTCGAGGAACGGCCGGTGACAGGCTTCCAAAACCTGCCGAACGTGGTCCGCATCGTGGCGGTCGAGTGGACGGCTTGGCTACGGCTCGCCCGATCCGGCGAGCGCGGTGCCACGCCAACTAGGGGGGGGGACCAAATCCGCCACCCGCACGGCTACTGATATTCCATACCCTGTGAATTCAGAGGCTGGGAACCCTAGAAAGGGCTGCCGGCAAACGACGGGCGAACCCACCGACAAAGCCTCGTCTGAAAGCCGCGCGGCGAGTAGAACCGGACGAGCCATGCGGTAGCCATAGGTAGGTGTTCGACAGACCGGACGTCTGTCTCAGGTTTGGCTCGCGAGGCAAGCGTCAGGCAGCTACAAAATATCGAGTAGACCCACAGAGAGAGCCCCGATGAAGATCATATTCACTTTGACCGTACTTGCAGCTTTCACGCTACCAGCGCATGCCATTGAGGGTCGCTATAAAGTTGAAGGTCAGAACCCAGGGCAACCCCAACTCTATAAAGGGGAAGCAATGATCAAAAGGACCGGCGACACCTACAGCGTGGTCTGGCAGATTGGATCTGGGCGCCAAGTCGGAACCGGCATCTTGACCGGAACTGTCTTATCCGTCGTCTTTCAGGCGGCTGGCTCGCCAGGGTCCGGCGGTGTGGCAAGCTTTCAGATCATCGACGACAAGGTCGCCACCGGCAAATGGGCAGTAACCGGCGGCCAAACTGTTGGTTCAGAAAAATGGTCCCTCGAAAGCGGGATTTGAGGCTCGTGGTATCAATTCGTCAGTCGCCCCTTGCTTCAGCCAACGGCGCCGTGTTGGGCCCTACGTGAGCGCTTCTGCTTGGTCAAGAATATGCTCAAGGCGCCGTAATTCGGCCTGCGGTAGGGCGCTGGAGTGTGAGGCTGATTTGGAGACCGCAATGCGCCACCTGACCCTTTGCCTCTTACTCGCCCTTTCCACTACGTCGGCCTCAGCAGCTAACGTCGCTCAGCTAGGAACAACGGATCGGGTGGACCCATCCGAGAAGAGGATCGAGAGCGAGGCCGCTAAAGCGCAGGTCGGTGACGACGCGTTTCAAAGCCGCATACTAGCTGCCGAGCGGCGGGCCACAGCCTCGATTTGCTCTGGGTGTCTCACGGGATCTGCGCACCGGTCTCCCCGAACAGCAACACATGTCCATGCCAAGGCCACCCCGTCTCCTGCCGAGACTGACGAAGATTTGCGATAGGCGGTGGCGTGAAGGTCGGCGACGCGGGGAACAGGAACCACCGGTACCGCCTTTTGGCCTGCTGAGACCCCGTTTCATAAGGGGCAGCCGCGGATCGCTGCTTGGGGTGAGCGGCGAGCATCGTCAGCGTTGGGAGAGTGTCTGACGCTCACCCTGGAACGCCGATGTGGACACCCGCCGCCCGTGCCGAGCTTGCGCGCGAG
>NZ_JAKSYF010000156.1:0-239135 GCF_022829745.1 Methylobacterium sp. E-016 | reverse complement strand
GGAGCGCGCGCACGGCCGTCTCGGCCAGGGGGAGGGAGTTGACGGCGGGGAGCAAACCGGCCGGGTTGACGGGGCCGCGGGGGGTGCGGAAGTGGTCGTAGATGAAGGCGTCAGTCATGGCGTTTCCGTTGCTTTGTCCTGCTTGCGCAGCCGCACCGCTAACGCTCTCCCCGCTGCGGGAGAGGGTGGCCCGCGAAGGGGGTGGGGAGAGGGGAGCGCGTCGTCCGGAGAGGTCGCGCCCCTCGCCGGACCCTCGCTGGCGCGAGGCCCACCCTCCCCCGCAGAGGGGGGGAGGGAAGAACTCCCTCAGAACGCCTCGGCCGGCAAGGCCATGGTCGTGTCCGCGCCGGCCTTGACCCGCCCGAAGCGCATCGCGGTCTCGGGCAGCACCCGCTCCATGTAGAACCGGCCGATGGCGAGCTTGGCCTCCATGCGCTCCGGCCGCTCGGCCTTCTTGGCGTTCGCCGCCTTGGCAATCTTGCCCCACATGTAGCCCATCGCGACGAGGCCGAGGAGATGCATGTAGTCGGTGGCGCCGGCGCCGGCGTTGTCCGGCTTCGAGAACGCGTTCTGCATGAACCACATGGTGGCGCCCTGCAGGTCGTTGAGCCCGGCCTGGAGCGGCCCGGTGAAGGGTTTCAGCGCCTCGTCCTCGCCGTTGTCCTTGATGAAGGCCTGGACCTCGCCGAGGAAGGTCATCATCGCGCGACCGCCGTCCTTGGGCAGCTTGCGCCCGATCAGGTCCATCGCCTGGATGCCGTTGGCGCCCTCGTAGATCATCGCGATGCGGGCATCGCGCACGAACTGCGACATGCCCCATTCCTCGATGTAGCCGTGGCCGCCGAACATCTGCTGCGCCTCGACCGCGTTGGCGAAGCCCCGGTCGGTGAGCACGCCCTTGACCACGGGGGTGAGCAGGCCGAGCAGGTCGTCGGCGGTCTGGCGCTCCTTCGCGTCCTCGGAGCGATGCGAGATGTCGGATTGCAGCGCGGTCCAGAGCATCAGCGCGCGCGCCGAATCGTTGAAGGCGCGGATGCCCATCAGCGTGCGGCGCACGTCGGGGTGGACGATGATCGGGTCGGCAGCCCTGTCCGGCGCCTTCGCGCCGGTGAGCGAGCGGCCCTGCAGCCGGTCCTTCGCGTAGGCCACGGCGTTCTGGTAGGCGACCTCGGATTGGCCGAGGCCCTGCACGCCGACGGCGAGCCGCGCCTCGTTCATCATCACGAACATCGCGTTGAGGCCGCGGTTCTCCTGGCCGACGAGCCAGCCGGTGGCGCCGTCGTAGTTCATCACGCAGGTCGAGTTGCCGTGGATGCCCATCTTGTGCTCGATCGAGCCGCAGGACACGCCGTTGCGCGCGCCGACCGAGCCGTCCGCGTTCACCAGGAACTTCGGCACCACGAAGAGCGAGATCCCCTTGGTGCCGGCCGGCGCGCCCTCGATCCGGGCGATGACGAGATGGACGATGTTCTCCGACAGGTCGTGCTCGCCCGCCGAGATGAAGATCTTGGTGCCGGTCAGCGCGTAGGAGCCGTCGCCGTTCGGCACGGCCTTGGTCTTCAGGAGGCCGAGATCGGTGCCGCAATGGGGCTCGGTGAGGTTCATGGTGCCGGTCCAGGCGCCCTCGACCATCTTCGGCAGGTAGGTGCTCTTCTGCTCGTCCGAGCCGTGAACCAGCAAAGCCGCCATCGCCCCCTGCGTCAGGCCCGGATACATCCCGAGCGCGAGGTTGGCGCCGGAGGCGAATTCCTGGATCGCGGTGTTCAGCGTGTGCGGCAGCCCCTGGCCGCCGTATTCCTCCGGCACCGACAGGCCCATCCAGCCGCCCTGGGCGTAGGCGTCGTAGGCCGCCTTGAAGCCCTTGGGCGTCGTCACCGAGCCGTCGGCCCGGCGGAGGCAGCCTTCGAGGTCGCCGACGCGGTTGAGAGGGGCCAGCACCTCGTCGGCGAGCTTGGCGCCCTCGTTCAGCACCGCCTCGACCATGTCCGGCGTGGCTTCGGAGAAGCCCGCGAGGTTGGCATGGTTGTGGAAGCCGAGCACGTCGTTGAGGAGGAACAGGGTGTCCTCGACCGGGGCGCGATAGCTCGGCATGTGTCGATCCTCCAAGGGGGCGGAGGCCCTGCCCGGTCCGTCGTGGAGCGGTGGGTCTCTCGATAGTTCATATATAAACTATCCCGCCGTCCGGGGGCAAGAGGGGTGCGGCCGGGTTCCGCGGTTTCGACCGATGCAACCCATGTTCGACCTCTTAACCCGGTGTTTACCAAGAAAGTTAATGGTCCTGGACAACCGATCCGAGGACCGCGTTCCGGACACGTCGCAAGCGTGCGCGAACGTGGCCGGGGCCCGGTGCCGAACGCCGCCGAACGCAGGCCCGATGATGACCCGAACCGCGACGCCGAGCTTCGACAACTTCGATCCCGACGTGCTCGATGCTGCCCGCGACGTGGCCCGCCGCGCCGGCGTTCCGCTGGAAACGTGGATCGCCTCCGTCGTGCCGGACAAGGCGAAGGCGGGCTCGGTCAAGGCGGCGGCGAAATCCAGCACGAAGGTGCCGCGCCGCCCCGCCTCGGATCTCGGGACGTCCCGGCCGGCCGCACAGGCCGCGCCGGCTCCCGCCGCCGCGACGATGCCCGACGCCGCCCCGGACGGCGCTCTCGGCGCGACCATCCAGGCCCTGCTCGCGCGCATCGACGGGCTCGACCGCACCCTCGCCGAGGAGCGGCTGTCGGTAGAGGACGCCGCCCAGCGCCGGATCGCCGACATCGAATCCCGCATCGGCGCGGCGATCGGCGCCAGCGCCGCCCCGGTCCAGCAGGTCGCCGAGCGCCTCGGCGACATCGAGCGCCGGATGTCGGCGTTGGGCGAGCAGCTCGCGGCGACCCGGCCCCCGGGCCGGCGCGGCCGCCCGGCGGCCGCCGAGATCCAGGATGCGGTGCAGGACATCCGCCAGCGCCAGCGCGAGCTCGGCGAGAACGCCGGCGCCAGCGTGGTCGCGACCATGCGCGAGGACATCGCCCGCCGCCTCGACGCGACGGTCGAGGACACCGCGCTGCCGGACACCGCGGTGTCCGAGCTGCGCCGCGAGACGAACCGGCTTCGCGAATCGATCGGCCATCTCGCCACGCGGCGCGACCTCGGCGCCCTGGAGCAGGCGGTGATCTCGCTGGCCAGCGGCGTCGAGCGCGCCGGAGCGCCGGCGGACCTCGCCGCCATCGCCGAGCCGATCGAGCTGATCCGCGCGCAGGTCGAGCGGCTGGCCGACGACGTGGCCGAGAACGTCCACACCCGCGTGGCCGGCGAGGTCGAGCGCCTCGCCTCCCGGCTCGATGCCGTCGTCGCCACCGGGCACGGCAGCGCCGTCGATCACGACGCGCTCAAGCACCTGTTCGACGAGATCGAGGAGATCCGCCGCCTGATCGCGGCGCTCGCCGGGCCGGAGCGGATCCAGAGCCTCGCCGCCGGCGTCCAGGCGATCAGCGCGCAGATCGCCCAGCTCCAAAAGGCCGCGACCGCGGGCAGCGACACCGCCCTGCGCCCTCTGCTGGAGGAGATCCGCAGCGGCCTCAACGCCAGCGTTCCCGCCCCGGCGGCGCTGGTCGACCAGATCGACGCGATCGCCTCGAAGCTCGACGCGATGCAGGCGGGCGCACACGGCGCCGACGCGGCCAGCTCTCAGGCGATCCTCGGGCGGATCGACGCGCTGTCGGACAAGGTCGACCGCGTCAGCACCCAGCCGGTGGGCGACCTGATCGGGCGCCTGGAAGGCCTCGGCGAGAGCCTGCGCATGCCGGCGATGCCGGGCGGCGACGTCGCCTCGATCCACGCCATGCTGCGCAACCTCGCGGAGAAGGTCGACCGCGTCGGCGCGCGCTCCGGCGACGACGGCCTCGACGCCCTGGAAAAGCAGGTGGTGTCGATCGCCGACCGGCTCGACGCCCGCAGCGGCGACCCGACGCTCGCAAGCCTGGAGCGGTCCATGGGCGACCTGCTCAAGCAGGTCTCCGCGCTCCGCGACGAGGCGCCGATCGAGGCCGCCGTGGCCCGTGCCACCCGCAGCGCCGTCGCCGATTCGATCGGCGGGCGCGGGAACGCCGAGACGAGCGAGTTCGGGCTGCTGCGCGCCGGCCTCGCGGACATGCAGGCCCGGCAGGCGGCGTCCGACCAGCGCCTCGCCACGACGCTCGAAGGGGTGCAGACCGCCCTCGAGCGCCTGACCGGGCGCCTCGATGCGCCCCCGGCCGCCGCGCCGGCCCGCGCCCCGATCGGCAACCGCGCGGTGCCGCTGGAGGAGCGCCTGCTCGCCTCGACCACCGTCGAGGCGCCGCGCCCCCGCACCGCCCGGCGCCCGGAGCTTCCGAGCGCCGCCGCGACGGGCCCCGAGACGGCCCGGGCCGGCGACGAGCTGCTGGAGCCCGGCGCGGCGCGTCCGTCCAAGGACGCCGCCCCCCGGGAGCGCCAGGCCCGCGACCGGGCCGAGCCCGCCGAGGCGGACGGCGCGACCGACATCAAGACCAACTTCATCGCCGCCGCCCGCCGGGCCGCCCAGGCCGCCCAGGCCGAGGTCGCCTCCGAGGCCGACCTCTCGGCCGGCCGCCGCGAGCCGCGCCCCGCCGCCCGCCGGCCGATGCCGGACGCGGACGCGGCCGGCGACGGACCGGTCGCGCGCCTGCGCGCCGAGATCAACCGCCGGCGCCGGCCGCTGCTGCTCGGCCTCGCGGCGATCGTGCTCGCGCTCGGCGCCCTGCAGGCGATCAGCATGCGCCCGACCGCGAACGGCGACACGGCGCGCGCGCCCCAGCCGCCGACCGTGCTGGCCGACACCAACGCGTCCGCCGCGCCCAAGAGCGACCCGAAGGCCGAGCCTGGCGCGGACAAGGCCGAGCCGGCGATGCCGGCCGAGGCCCGCCCTGCCCCGGCCGACCCGCAGACCACGCAGGCGCTTGCCACCGCCGCCCCCGCGGAGGCGAAGGCGGCGCAGGCCCGGAGCGCGGTGCCGCAGGTGTCGAGCATGGCCTCGCTCGCGGGCGACCTCGCCACCCTGCCCGCCGGCCTGTCGAAGCTCCGCCAGGCGGCGCAGGACGGCGACGGCACCGCGGTCTGGGAACTGGCCGGGCGCGCCGCGGACGGGCGCGGCCTGCCGCGCGACCTGTCGCTGGCGGCCAAGCTCTACGAGAAGCTCGCCGGCGCCGGCTACGCGCCGGCCCAGTACAAGTACGCCGGTCATTACGAGAAGGGCGCCGGCCTCGTGCGCGACCTCGACAAGGCCAAGATGTGGTACGGCCGCGCCGCCGAGCAGGGCCATGCCCGCTCGATGCACAACCTCGCGGTGATCTACGCCGAGAACCCGAGCGCGACCGGCAAGCCGGACTATGCCTCGGCCGCCTCGTGGTTCAGGCAGGGGGCCGAGTACGGGGTGCGCGACAGCCAGTACAACCTCGCGGTGCTCTACGCCCGCGGCCTCGGCCTGACCCAGGACCTCGCGCAATCCTACGCCTGGTTCGCCGCCGCCGCCGCGCAGGGCGACGAGGATGCCGGCAAGAAGCGCGACGACGTGGCGACCAAGCTGAGCCCGGCCGACCTCGCCGCGGCGCGCAGCATCGCCGCGAACTTCAAGCCGCACCGGCTCGACCGCGCGGTCAACGAACCCCCGGTCGCCAAGGACGCCGCCGGGCCGATGACTCTGCTCGGCGCCCCGGCCCCGATCGCTCCCGCCCTCGGCCAGACCGCCCGCAAGGGGGTCTGAGCGCGAGCGCACGGGTGGCCCGGACCGGCGTTCCGGGCGGCGGAAGCTTGACCATGATGCCGCAGTGCGGGAACCCTCCGCGGCGGCGTTCGTAGGATACGTGATTCGATATGCGACCGCCGATCCGCAGCGGGCAGCCCGGAGGTCGGATGGCGCGCGTCTCCCCCGTACCGACCGGCGCCGTCCTCCTTGGCGTCGCGGGACTGATTCCGTTCGTCGGCTTCGCCGCGCTCGCCGTCAGCGGCAGCGACGGCGGCCTCGGCACGATCGGCCTGTCGCCGCGCACCATCCTCTCGGCCTACGGCGCGGTGATCGCGTCCTTCCTCGGCGGCATCCGCTGGGGCGCGGCGGCGGCGCGCAACGCCGGCAACGCCGACTACCTCATCGCCATCGTCCCGTCGCTTCTGGCCTGGGCCGCGCTCGCGGCCCCCGCCCCGTGGGACCTGCGGACCCTCGGCATCCTGGTGCTCGCCTGGGGCGTGGTCGACCAGGACCTCGCCCGGCGCGGCCTCGTCCCGGTCTGGCTCGGTCGCCTGCGCCTGGTGCTTTCGGGCGTCGCCGGCGCCGCCCTCCTGGTCGCGGCCTGATCGTCGCGCGGGTCGCCGACCGTCGACGACCCATTCCCCCGGCGATCGGCCTGCGCGGGACCCGGCCCGGGCCTCAGAACGGCAGCTTCATGCCGGGCGGCAGCGGCAGGCCCTTGGTGAGCTCGGCCATGCGCTCCTGCGCCGCCTGCTCGGCCTTGCCGCGCGCGTCGTTGACCGCGGCGAGGATCAGGTCCTCGAGGATCTCGCGCTCGTCGGCGACCATCAGGCTCGGGTCGATGGCGACGGCCTTGACGAGGCCCTTGGCGGTCATCGTCACGCGCACGGAGCCGCCGCCGGAGGCCCCCGAGACCTCGACCGTGTCGAGCTCGGCCTGGAGGCCGGCCATCTTCTCCTGCATGGCCTGAGCCTGCTTCATGATGCCCATGATGTCGCGCATGCGGATCGGTCTCTCGTTCGTGGGGTGAAGCGTGATCTGGGAAGCCGGGCGGGCGGATGCCAGCGTCAGGCGTCGTCGGCCTCGCCGTCCTCGGTCGCGGCCTCGTCGAGGCCTGCCGGGGCTTCGAGGCCTGCGGAGGCCGCCTCGGGGGCGTTGTCGCGCACGTCGACGATCTGCGCGCCGGGGAAACGCGCCAGCACCTCGCGCACCAACGGGTGCGAGGCGGCGTTCTCGCGGCGGCTCTCGATCGCGGCACGGGCCTGCGCGTCGAGCGTCGGCGCGCCCGCCTCCCGCGAGGGCGTGACGATCCAGCGGCGGCCGGTCCACTGCTCGAGCGCCTTGGCGAGGTCGGCATGCAGAGAGGGGCGCCCGCCGTCCGCCTGACGGAACTCGATGCGGCCGTCCTCGAAGCGCACGAGATGCGCCTCGCGCTCCAGCGCCGACTTCAAAAGGATGTCGCGGCGGGCGTCGGCGAGCGCCACCACGTCCTCGAACCGGGACAGGCGCGGGCCGGCCGGCTCGGCGGGCCGGCCCTGCACCACGGGCGCGGGCGCGACCGGTGCCGGGACCAGGACCGGACGCGGCGGCGGAAGCGGCCGGGCCTCCGGCAGGGGCCGCGCTTCGGCAGGCGGCGGTACGGCGGCCGGCTCGGGCGCCGGAGGCGGCACCGAGACGGGGGCCGGCGCAGGCGGCGCGATCGCGCGGGGCGCCGGGGTGGTGAGGGCTGGTCGAGCCGGTGCGTCGCCCTCCTGCGCACCGGCGGCGAGCGCTTCGGCCCTGAGTTGTCGCAACGCCTCGTCCGGTGTCGGCAGGTCGGCGGCGTAGGCGAGCCGCACCAGGGCCATCTCGGCCGCGGCGAGCGGGCGGGCCGCACTCTGCACCTCGGGTATCGCCTTCAGCAGGATCTGCCAGGCCCGCGACAGCGCCCGCACGGGCAGGCGGCCGGCGAAATCGCCGCCACGCCGCCGCTCGATCTCGCTCAGCGTCGGGTCGGCGGCCGCCGCCTCCGGCGCGAGCTTCAGCCGGGTGACGAGGTGGGTGAAGGCGGCGAGATCCGAGAGCACGACCGACGGGTCGGCACCGGACTCGTACTGGCTGCGCAGCTCGGCGAAGGCCGCGGGCACGTCGCCGCGCATCACCGCCTCGAACAGGTCGAGGATGCGGGCCCGGTCGGCGAGCCCGAGCATGTCGCGCACGCCTGCGGCGGTGACGGCGCCGGCGCCGTGGGCGATGGCCTGGTCGAGCAGCGAGAGCGCGTCGCGCACCGAGCCCTCCGCCGCGCGCACGATCGCGGCCACCGCCTCGTCCTCGGCGCCGACGCCTTCGGCCGCGCAGATCTTCTGGAGATGGGCGGAGAGCACGTCGGCCTCGACCCGGCGCAGGTCGAACCGCTGGCAGCGCGACAGGATGGTGATCGGGACCTTGCGGATCTCGGTCGTCGCGAACACGAACTTCGCGTGCGGCGGCGGTTCCTCCAGCGTCTTCAGGAACGCGTTGAACGCGTTGCCCGAGAGCATGTGGACCTCGTCGATGATGTAGACCTTGTAGCGCGCCGAGACCGGCGAATAGCGCACGCCGTCGATGATCGCGCGCACGTCCTCGATGCCGGTATGCGAGGCGGCGTCCATCTCCAGCACGTCCATGTGCCGCGATTCCATGATCGCCTGGCAATGGACCCCGAGCCCCGGCATCGCGATGGTCGGGCCGGTGTCGGGCGCGCCGACCGGCGCGTAGTTCAGGCCGCGGGCGAGGATGCGGGCGGTGGTCGTCTTGCCGACGCCGCGCACGCCGGTCAGCATCCAGGCCTGCGGGATGCGCCCGGCCGCGAACGCGTTGCCGAGCGTGCGCACCATCGCGCCCTGGCCGATCAGGTCGTCGAAATCCTTGGGACGGTATTTGCGCGCCAGCACGCGGTACGGCGTCTGCGCGAGGGCAGGCGCCGGAAACCCGGGCAGGCCCGGCTCGTCGTCAGGCGTGCCGGTGCTCGCGTCCATGCGCTCTTCGGGGGTGCGTCTTCGCTCTTCGCGGTCGTGCCTTGGCCGCCGCTGCGGGCCGATCGACCCGCGGTTCCTGCGGTGGAACGAGGTGGGAGGCTGGACGAAGACCCGCTCGGTCTCGTTAGGGCTGCTTCCTTCCGGACCTGACCCGGTTGGCGAGTGAAACGTCCCTCGCCAACCTCCCGCGGCCTATATGGCGGGAGCTTCCGGCGATGGCAAGCGGGCGGGGCGCCGGGTCCCCGGCTGCAACCCCCGGCGTCGACGGCCGGGCCGGACGCGGCGCGATCAGGCCTGCGCGCCCGCCGGATCGCCGCTCCGCGTCATCGCGGAGGCCGCGAGCACGAGGGCGAAGCCGAACAGGAACACCTGGTTGATCGACAGCTCCTCGAACATCAGCGAGGGCACCATGAACAGCACCGTGTAGAACGGGAGCGGGCCGAACCGCTGGGGGGCGAGGATGATCCGGACCGTTCCGGCCAGGAAGGCGAGCACGACGAGGACGCCGCTCTGGAGCGCGAGGGTGACGACGGCGTTGTGCGGCGTGCCGACGCCGGCCATCATCAGCAGCTGGTTCTCCTTGGAGACGTTGCCGAGGCCGAACGGATGGGCGGCGGCAAGCTGCAGCCCGGCCGCGGTCGAATCGAGACGCTCGAGGATGTTGCTGTCGGCGTGGCTGTCCGCGACGAACCGCTTCTCGATCGCCGACTGGAGCTGCTCGGGGACGGGGGCATAGCCGGTGGCGCTGAACAGCATGACGAGCCCGCAGATGGCGGCGGCCCCCAGCAGCACGGCGTAGACGCTGACGCTCTTCCGGAGGATCAGCCCGAGTACGATCGCCGGCAGGAAGAGCCCGGCGCGGTTGTTGGTCAGCGGGAAGCTGACGAGCAGCGCGGCGAAATACGCGATGTAGATCGCGCTGCGGCCGGTGCGGTGCCAGAGGTAGGCCGCAGCGGCGCCGGCGAACGCGAAGACGTGCCCGGTCTCGTTGCCGGCGGCCCACAGGCCGCCGAGCTTGTCCTTCATGAACAGGACGAGTTCCGGCTCAAGGCCGTCGGTCGGCACCGCGAGCCCGACGCCGATGAGGTCGATGCCGGCCGAGGCTGCGACCAGGACCAGGAGCGACCCGGCGAAACCTCCAAGCGTGCCGGCCGCGAAGCTGTCGGCGCCCGCCGGATCGCGGAGCAGGATCACGAGCTGCGTCGCCTGGACGAAGTACAGAAGCAGCACCAGGGTCAGGTACAAGTCGCCCTGCTGGACGTCGGCCTTCGCCAGCAGCGAGGCGACGAGCAGCATGACGACCACCCCGATCGGCAGGGCCCGCGCCAGGAGCGTGGACAGGATGCGCGGGCGGAGCAGGAAGTACGGGATCGTCAGGAAGGGCAGCGCGTCGGACAGGCGCATGAACGGCAGCCCGAAGGTCGAGGTCAGCACGTTGAACTGCAGCGCGAAGCCGACGCCGAGGATCACGAGCCGGTCGAGACGGCTCAGGGACGCGCCTCCGGACACTGCAACCGCACGCTGCGGCTCGGCCGGGACGATTCCTCCCATGGCGATCCGCATGCACGCCTCCTCGAAGACCGGCACCCTCGGCGACCGGAGAGGGCCGACCTTGCACGGGATACGTTTGGAAAGGCTTGCGACGGCGGACGAAGAGAAGGGCTGATCCCGGCTGGCCGGCGGGCGCTGCGGATTGCACGTCGCCGCTCCGTTGCCCCCCGCCCCTTCTACCCCATGTCCCGTCGCAGCATCCCCGAGTGCGTTCGGAAACCGGAGGACGGATGGACAGTTCGAAGGGCCACGGCCGCTACGGCTACAGCGCGCTGCCGGACCGGCCGCTCTACGACTGGCCGGGTGGCCGGCGCCTGGCGGTCTACGTCGCGCTCAACCTCGAGACCTTCGATTTCGGGTCGGGGCTCGGCGCCGAGCTCGCCCCCGGCGGGCCGCAGCCCGACGTGCTGAACTATGCCTGGCGCGACTGGGGCAACCGGGTCGGGGCGTGGCGGATCAAGGCGATGCTCGACGCGCTCGCGCTGCCAGCGAGCGTCCTGGTCAACAGCCGCCTCTATGCGGATTGCCCCGGCCTGATCGAGGCCTTCCGCGCCCGCGGCGACGAGATCGTCGGGCACGGCCGCACCAACGCCGAGCGCCAGGGCAGCCTCGACGAGGCGGGCGAGCGCGCGCTGATCGCCGAGGCGACGGCGCTGCTGACCGAGCATGAGGGCCGCCCGCCCGCCGGCTGGCTCGGCCCGTGGATCTCGCAGTCGACGGCGACGCCCGACCTCCTGGCCGAGGCGGGCTACCGCTACCTGCTGGACTGGGCGCACGACGACCAGCCGACGTGGTTCGGGACCCGCGACGGCGGCCGCATCCTCTCGGTGCCCTACCCGCAGGAGCTGAACGACATCCCGGCGATCGTCGCCCGCAAGGAGACCGGGCGGCAATTCGCCGACGCGATCTCCGACGCCTTCGACGAGATGCTGGAGCAGTCGCGCCACGCGCCGCTGGTGATGGGGATCGCGCTCCACCCCTACATCGTCGGCCAGCCGCAGCGCCTGCGCCCCCTGCGCGCGGTGCTGGCCCGCATCGCCGCCCACCGCGACACGGTGTGGCTCACCACCGCGGGCGCGATCGCCGGGCACGCGGTGCAGGTGATGGGCTGAGGCGGTCCCGTCGCGACGGGACCAGCACGGAGGACGGCGCCGCCTGACGTGAGGGCCTGGAGGCTCGCCGCGAGTGGTGAACCGGGGTCGGCGTCTCAACCGAACGCGGATGGTCCGCGCATAACCCGACGCACCGGTCATCGCGGCGGGGTCGGGTCCGGAACGGCCAGCAACCCGATCAGCACCAGAGCCGGCACGAGCACGCACCAGAAGGACAGGGCGGCGACCCCGAACGCGCCGGCCAGGGCACCTGCCGCGAAGGCCAGCACCGCGGACAGCGTGCGCCGCAGGCGGGCGCCGGCCTGCGCGCCGAGCTTGGTCCCGCACAGGTGGTCGGTGATGTCGATGACGGCCTGCGTGACGTTCACGGTCATCACCGTCGTCGCGGCGAGGTGGCCGATCACCAGGCGCCCGATGCCGTTCTGGATGCCCATCGCGGCGACCCCGAGCATGCCGATGCCGATCGCCCGCGCGCCGTCCGGCGAGCCGAGCGGCGACAGGGCCGCGCCGAAGTTCGCGAAGGCGATCAGGACGGCCGCCTCGAGGGCCAGCAAGGGGCGCAGCGGCGACGTTCCGCGCCGCTCCAACGCCAGGGCGATCAGGCGCGTGAGCGCGACGGCCAGGATGAAGGTCGGCAGGGCGAGCAGCTTGGCGAGGACGCCGGTCGAGGTCGAGACCAGCTCCGCGCCGATCAGGACGAAGTTGCCGGTGACGTGGGCGGTGAACAGGCCGGTCAGGGCGATGAAGGCGGCGGCGTCCACGAAGCCGGCGACGAAGGCGAGCCCGACGCCGATCACGGCGTCCCTGAGCGATGGGGTGAACACGATGCCTTGCTCTCCTGCCCGTCCGAGCCGGTCGCCGCTCACCATCCGCCGAGCGCCCGGGGCGCGGACCTTCCAGGCGTCCGGGCCGGACCGCAAGCGGGCGCTCGCCGGGCCGAGCCCAGGCCGCGACACCGCCTCGCCGCGGCCGCGCTTGCGATCCGCGCGCCCACGCCCGATGGTCCGCCCGTCGCGGGCCGCGGGGCGGCCCCTGGGGATGCGTTCATGAGCCGCCAAGCGGGCGAGGCCTTCGTCGTCGATCCCGGAACCGAGGACGCGCAGCGCCGCGCCGCCGACCCGCGCGCCTCGGCCTGGGTCTCGGCCAATGCCGGGGCCGGCAAGACTAAGGTGCTCACCGACCGGGTGGTGCGCCTGCTGCTCGACGGGGCCGCGCCGTCGCGCATCCTGTGCCTGACCTTCACCAAGGCCGCCGCCGCCAACATGTCGATCCGGATCTTCCGGACGCTGGGGCGGTGGGTGACCCTCGGCGACGCGGCGCTGTCGGCCGAGCTCGCCGCGCTCACGGGGCGCACCGCCTCGCCGACCGACCTCGATGCGGCGCGGCGCCTGTTCGCCCGCGCGGTCGAGACGCCGGGCGGGCTGAAGATCGAGACGCTGCACGCCCTGTGCGAGCGGCTGCTGCACATGTTCCCGTTCGAGGCCAACGTGCCCGCCCGGTTCGCGGTGCTGGACGAGAACCTGTCGCGCGAGATGTTCGCCAACGAGACCGACCAAGTGCTGGCCGCCGCAATCGGCGGCGACGCGCGGCTCGGCCACGCCCTCGACCTCGTGACGCCGGAGGCGACGGGCGATGCGCTGCGCAAGGCGATCCGGCAGGCCATGGCCGCGCGCACGGTGCTGGCCGCGCGTGGCGGGCTGACGCGGCAATTCGCCCGGCTCGGCACCGCCCTCGGCCTCGCCGCGGGCCAGACCGACGCGTCGCTGGTGGAGACGATCCTGAACGGCGGGATCTCCGACAAGCCGGCCTTCGCCGAGCGCCTGCGCACCGGCAAGGCGACCGACGAGAAGCTCGCCGACGGCCTGCTCGCGGCCGAGGCCGCCGACGGCCGGCCGGAGGCGCTCGACCTCTATCGCGCGGTGTTCTTCACCGCCAAGGACGAGCCGAAGGCCGACAAGAGCCTGGGCACCAAGGCTGTCCCCGAGGACGTGCGCGCGGCGCTGATCGACGAGCGCGACCGGCTCGCGCCGCTGTTCGACGCCCTGCGCAGCGCCCGGGCGCTCGCCCGCACCGAGGCGCTGTTCACCCTCGCCGCCGAGATCCACCGCCGGATCGAGGCGCAGAAGGCCAAGCTCGGGGCGCTGGATTTCGACGACCTGATCCACAAGACCCTCGACCTGCTCGCGCGGGTCGACGCCGCCTGGGTGCTGTACAAGCTCGACCGCGGCGTCGACCACGTGCTCGTGGACGAGGCGCAGGACACCAACCCGCAGCAATGGCAGATCCTCGACCGGATCACCGCCGAGTTCGCCACCGGCGCCGGCGCGCGCGAGACCCTGCGCACCCGCTTCGCCGTCGGCGACCCCAAGCAGTCGATCTACAGCTTCCAGGGCGCCGAGCCGCGCGAGTTCGCGACGATGCACGGCAAGTGGAAGGGCGAGGCGCGCTCGGCCAAGCTCCGGTTCGAGGACGTCGACCTGAAGCTGTCGTTCCGCTCGACCCTCGGCGTGTTGCGGGCGGTCGACGCCACCTTCCACCTGCCCGAGCACTACGACGGCCTCGGTTTCGACGATGCGGCGGTCGGTACCGTCCACACCACGGCGCGGGCCGGCGCGCCCGGCACCGTCGAGCTGTGGCCGATCGCCGAGCCGGTGGAGGAGGTCGAGCCCGACGCCTGGGCCGCGCCCGTGGACGCGCCGGAGGCCAACGCGCCGGCGATCGTCACCGCGCGCCGGATCGCCCGCGCGGTGCGGACCTGGGTCACCGCGGGCGACACCAGCGGCCGGGTCTGGCGGCCGGGCGAGGTGCTGGTGCTGGTGCGCAAGCGCGGGCCGGCCTTCGAGGAGGTGATCCGCGCGCTGAAGGGCGCCGGCGTGCCGGTCGCCGGCCAGGACCGGCTCGACGTCGGCGCGCACATCGCGGTGGCCGACCTCGTCTCGATCGGCCGCGCCGGGCTGCTGCCCGCCGACGACCTGACGCTGGCCTGCGCGCTGAAGACGCCGCTGGTCGGGCTCACCGACGAGGATCTCGTCCGCATCGCCGCCGGCCGCGACCGGTCCGAGACGCTGGAGGACGCGCTCGCCCGGCATGCGGACGCGGGCGACCCGGCCGCGATCGTCGGGCGCGGGGCGCTGGCCGGCTGGATCGCGGCCGCCGGCGCGCAGGGGCCGTTCGGGTTCTACGCCGCCCTGCTCGGGCCCGGCGAGGGCCGGGCCCGCCTCGTCGCGCGCCTTGGCGGCGAGGCGGGCGACGCGATCGACGTGTTCCTGCTCGGCGCGGCGCAGGCCGAGGCGGGCGCGGACGCACCCTCGCTCGCCGGCTTCCTGGCGCGCTACTGCGCCGGCGGCCGGGGCGAGGCCGGCCACACGGTCAAGCGCGACATGGAATCCGGCCGCGACGAGGTCCGGGTGATGACCGTGCACGGCGCCAAGGGCCTGGAGGCCCCGGTGGTGGTGATGATCGACGGCTGCGAGGCGCCGGGCGGCAACGACCCGCCGCTGCTGGCGATGCCGGGCGACGTCCCGCCGGTCTGGTCGAGCGCGAAGCCCTACGATTCCGAGGCGATCGGCGCGGCGCGCGAGAGCCTGCACGCGCGGGCGCGGGAGGAGCACAACCGCCTGCTCTACGTGGCGATGACGCGGGCCGCCGACCGGCTCGTGGTCGCGCCGTTCCGCGGCCAGACGCCGGTGGGCCCGACCGCCTGGTGCGAGATGATCCGCACCGGGATGGTGCAGGCCTTCGGCGAGGGCGAGGCGGTGGAGACCGCCTACGGGCCGGCCACCCTGTGGCGGGACGGATCCGGGCCGGAGACCGGGACCGCGCCGGCCGAGGCGGCGCCCGAGCCCGGCGCTCTGCCGTCCTGGCTGCGCGAGCCGGTCGCGGCCGAGGCGGCCCCGGCGCCGCCAATCAGCCCGTCCGGCGCGATGCGCGCGACCGACGGCGAGCGCCAGATCCCGCCGCGGCAGGCCGATACCGAGGCGCGCCGGCGCGGCAAGCTGATCCACGCCCTGCTGGAGCACCTGCCGCGCCTCGACCCGGCCGCCCGCGAGAGCGCCGCGACCGCCTTCGTGGCCGCCCGCGCGCCGTCCTTCTCGCGCCCGAAGCGCGCGGCGATCGTGCAGGCGGCCCTGAACCTCATCGCGACGCCGGACCTCGCGCCGCTCTTCGCCCGCGAGGCGCGGGCCGAGGTCAGCCTGTCGGGGCGGGTCGTGGTCGCGGGCATCGAGCGGCCGGTCTTCGGCCGCATCGACCGCCTCGCGGTCGCCGACGGCACGGTGCGGCTCGCCGACTTCAAGACCGGGCGCCCGCCCGCCGAGGGCGCGCCGCCGCCGCGGCCCGAGACCGCGCAGATCGCCCTCTACGCTCGCCTGCTCGCGCGGATCTACCCGGACCACGCGATCCGCCCAATGCTGGTCTGGACCTCGGGACCGGTGATCCGGCTCCTGAGCGAGGCGGAGATCGCGGAGGCGCTGGCCGGGCTCGGGCTGGCCGCGGCGTGACGCGGCCGCACGCGGCAGGGTCCTGAGCGGCCGGGTCCTGAGCGCCCGGGTCCGCGCCTGCGGTGGGGTCCCCCTGCGGAAATGGCGGTTGCGTCCGAGGCCGAGAACCAGCATCAGGCGTCTCGTATTTCGGGCCGTTCGGATCGCCGCCGCCAGGTGGAGCGATCCGAAGCGCCGTCGCCTGTCGACGCCGTCCGTTATCGTCCAGGCACAGGGAACCCGACATCATGAAGACGCGCGCAGCCGTGGCGTGGGAGGCGAAGAAGCCGCTCACGATCGAGACCATCGACATCGAGGGGCCGAAGGCCGGCGAGGTCCTCGTCGAGGTGATGGCCACCGGCATCTGCCACACCGACGCCTACACCCTCTCGGGCCTCGACTCGGAGGGCAAGTTCCCGGCGATCCTCGGCCACGAGGGCGCGGGCATCGTCCGCGAAATCGGCGCCGGCGTCACCGACCTGAAGGTCGGCGACCACGTGATCCCGCTCTACACGCCCGAATGCCGCGGCTGTAAGTCCTGCCTGTCGCAGCGCACCAACCTCTGCACCGCGATCCGCGCGACGCAGGGCCAGGGCGTGATGCCCGACGGCACCAGCCGCTTCTCCTGCGTCTCCACCGGCGGCAGCCCGGGCGGGTCCGACACCCTGTTCCACTACATGGGCTGCTCGACCTTCTCGAACTTCACCGTGCTGCCGGCGATCGCGCTGGCGAAGATCCGCGAGGACGCCCCCTTCGACAAGGTCTGCTACATCGGCTGCGGCGTCACCACGGGCATCGGCGCGGTGATCTACACCGCGAAGGTCTGGCCCGGCGCCAACGTCGTGGTGTTCGGCCTCGGCGGCATCGGCCTCAACGTGCTCCAGGCCGCGCGAATGGTGGGGGCCGACAAGATCATCGGCGTCGACATCAATCCCGACAAGCAGGAGATGGCGCGCAAGTTCGGGATGACGCACTTCATCAACCCGAAGGAGGTCGGCAACGATCACGTCGTCGCCGCGATCCTCGACGCCACCGGCGGCGGCGCTGACTTCTCGTTCGACTGCACCGGCAACGTCCACGTGATGCGCCAGGCGCTCGAGTGCTGCCACCGCGGCTGGGGCGAGTCGATCGTCATCGGCGTGGCGGAGGCCGGCAAGGAGATCTCGACCCGCCCGTTCCAGCTCGTCACCGGCCGCGTCTGGAAGGGCTCGGCCTTCGGCGGGGCGCGCGGCCGCACCGACGTGCCGAAGATCGTCGACTGGTACATGGAGGGCAAGATCAACATCGACGACCTGATCACCCACACCATGCCGCTCGACCAGATCAACCACGGCTTCGACCTGATGCACGAGGGCAAGTCGATCCGCTCGGTGGTGCTGTACTAGGACCGACACTCGGACCGACGCGCGCTTCCCTCCCCCCCTCTGCGGGGGAGGGAGGAGCCTGTATCGACCCATCGGCCGGTAACGGCCCCAGAGCCCCCAGGAGATCACCCCATGGAAACCGTCTCGAAGGCCCTCTCGCACGGTGGCGTCCAGGGCGTGTACAAGCATGACGCGACGACCACCGGCTGCCCGATGACCTTCGCGGTCTTCGTGCCGCCCCAGGCCAAGGACGGCCCGGTGCCGGTGCTGTGGTACCTCTCGGGGCTGACCTGCACCCACGCCAACGTCATGGACAAGGGCGAGTACCGGCAGGCCGCCGCTCGCCACGGCGTGATCGTCGTCGCGCCCGACACCTCGCCCCGCGGCGAGGGCATTCCCGACGAGGCCGGCAACTGGCAGTTCGGCTCCGGCGCGGGCTTCTACCTCGACGCGACGCAGGCACCCTATTCCGCGAACTACCGGATGTGGAGCTACGTCACCGAGGAGCTTCCGGCGCTGGTCGCGAAGAACTTCCCCGCCGACATGAGCCGCCAGGGCATCTTCGGCCACTCGATGGGCGGGCACGGCGCGCTCACCATCGCGCTGACCTATCCCGACCGCTTCAAGTCCTGCTCGGCCTTCGCGCCGATCGCCCAGCCCTCCACGGCGGGCTGGTCGAAGCCGGCCTTCGAGAAGTATCTCGGCACGGACGCGGCGGCCTGGCGCGCCCACGACGCCACCGCGCTGATCGAGGACGGGCACCGCTTCCCCGAGTTCCTCGTCGACCAGGGCACCGCCGACAGCTTCCTTCAGGACGGGCTGCGGCCGTGGCTGCTGGAAGAGGCCTGCAAGAAGGCCGGCATCGCGCTGACCCTCAACATGCGCGAGGGCTACGACCACTCCTACTTCTTCATCTCCAGCTTCATGGACGACCACATCGCCTGGGCCGTCGCCCGGCTGAAGTAACAAAAAACCCTCCCGCGATCGGGCGATCGCGGGAGGGTTTTTGCTTTCGGCGTCGTCACAACGGCTCACGCCGCGACGGCACGCGTCGAACGACGATCGCGGTCGTCCCATCCATGAGGCCTTCGGCGGACGTCGGGCCTCGACGTGCAGGACGAGAGGGATGGACCGCGTCGCGGTGTCCCCCCGGCGGCCGGCCTGAAATCAGCGCAGGGCCGTGACCTGCACGGGCGCCACGTCCGCGACCTGCGACGGGGCCTGATCCGCCAGGTAGATCCGGCCGCCGACGAACAGAAGCGCCAGAGCCCAGAACACCAGGGCCGCACGGCGCGTCTCGCGGTAGCTGCCGGCTGCGCCCACGGCCTTCGCATCGACGCAGGCGCGCGGCATCTCCATCGGCTCGCCGAAGGGATCGTAGGCGGTCGTGCGCTGGTCGAACTGGGCGGTCATGATGGGAGATGTCGCGCTTGGCCGCCGCCGGATCAATGGTTGCGTCTTCCGAAGATTCCTTGACAAAGAGAGGCTTCTTCTCCGCTGGATCGCCGGTGTGGAAGTTCATTCCTCGACGCATCCCCGGATGCGGAATCCGCCGAGCGAGAGGCCGCGTGACCGCAGACTCGAAGCCGATGACCCCGCCCGCGCACGCCGCGCCCACGGTCGCCGCCGGCCCGTTCGCGCTGCTGCCGGGCATCCTCGTCTGCGTCGCGATCACCGGGATCGCGATGGGCGTGCAGGCGGTCGAGGAGCGCGCGCTCGACCATCCGTATATCGAGGCGCTGGTGATCGCGATCCTGCTCGGCATCGCGCTCCGCAGCGCGTGGGTGCCGGGGGCGCGCTTCCGCAGCGGCATCGCCTTCAGCGCCAAGCAGCTGCTCGAGCTCGCCGTGACGCTGCTCGGCGCCTCCCTCAGCCTCGGGGCGATCGTCGCCTCCGGCCCGGCGCTGCTCACCGGCATCGTCGGCACGGTGATCCTGACGATCGCGGCGAGCTACGGCATCTGCCGCCTGCTGGCGCTGCCGGCGCGGATGGCGATCCTCGTCGCCTGCGGCAACGCGATCTGCGGCAACTCGGCGATCGCCGCCGTCGCCCCGGTGATCGGGGCCGACAACAAGGACATCGCCGCCGCGATCGCCTTTACCGCCGTGCTCGGCGTGCTGATGGTGCTCGGCCTGCCGCTGTTCGTGCCGTTGGCCCACCTGTCCGACAACCAGTACGGCGTGCTCGCCGGGCTCACCGTCTACGCGGTGCCGCAGGTGCTGGCCGCCACCGTGCCGGTGAGCCTCGCCAGCACCCAGGTCGGCACCCTGGTCAAGCTGGTGCGCGTGCTGATGCTCGGCCCGGTGGTGCTCGCCTTCTCGCTGATCGCCCGCCGGCTGCCGGCCGAGGGCGGCGCGGCGGCCCGGCCCGGGCGCCTGAGCCTGACCAAGCTCGTGCCGTGGTTCATCGTCGGCTTCCTGGTGCTGGCGAGCCTGCGCTCCCTCGGCCTGATCCCCGACGCGGCCGCGCTTCCGCTGACGAGGCTCGCCGGCATCCTCACCATCGTCTCGATGGCCGCGCTCGGCCTCGGCGTCGACGTGCGCATCCTCGCGCGCGTCGGCGGACGCGTCACCGCCGCCGTCACCGGCTCGCTCCTCGTGCTCATCGGTATCAGCCTCGTGCTGATCCGGGCCCTCGGCATCGCCTGAGCGGCTGCGACGCCACCGCCGAGTCGGTCTATCGTCCGCGTTCCTCAGCCCGACGCCGTCACGAAGGATCAAACCCCATGCGCCTCGATGCCTCCGAACGCGGCGTCTTCCCGATCGCCCCGACGCCGTTCCACCCGGACGGCCGCATCGACCACGACTCGATCGACCGGCTGACCGACTTCTACGCCGCGAACGGCGCCACCGGCCTCACCGTGCTCGGGGTGATGGGCGAGGCGCCCAAGCTCGACCAGGGCGAGGCGCTCGACGTCGCCCGACGCTTCATCGTGCGGGCGAAGGGCCTGCCGGTGATGGTCGGCGTCTCGGCGCCGGGCTTCGCCGCGATGGCGTCGCTGGCCCGCAGCGCGATGGATGAGGGCGCGGCCGGGGTGATGATCGCGCCGCCCAGTTCCCTGCGCACGGACGACCAGATCGTCGCCTACTACGCGCAGGCCGCCGAGGCGATCGGCGCCGACGTGCCGTTCGTGATCCAGGACTATCCCCTCACCTTCACCGTGGTGATGACGCCGGGCGTGATCCGCCGGATCGTCAACGACAACTCGGCCTGCCGGATGCTCAAGCACGAGGACTGGCCGGGGCTCGAGAAGATCTCGGCTTTGCGCGGCTTCGAGGCGGAGGGCTCGATGCGGCACATTTCGATCCTGTGCGGCAACGGCGGCCTGTTCCTCGATTTCGAGACCGAGCGCGGCGCCGACGGGGCGATGACCGGCTACGCCTTCCCCGACATGCTCGCCGACGTGGTCCGCCTCTCGGCCGCCGGCGAGCGCGACGCCGCCCACGACCTGTTCGACGCCCATCTGCCGCTGCTGCGCTACGAGCAGCAGCCCGGCATCGGGCTGGCGGTGCGCAAATACGTCATGGCGCGCCGCGGGCTGATCGCCTCCGCCGCCCAGCGCAAGCCCGGCGGCACGCTGGGCCCGAAGGCGGTCGCCGAGGTCGAGTACCTGCTCGGCCGGCTCGCCCGCCACGATCCCCGCGCGGCGCTGGCGCCGGTCTGAAGCCTCGGTTCGCCGACGGATCGATTCGGAGGCTGCTCTCGCGCCTTTCCCTCCCCCCACTGCGGGGGGAGGGAGACGCGTGCATCCGCTCCGATCGACCGGAGGCAACCGGATCAGCCCTCGCCATCTCCCCCGAGTGACCATTCGCCGACGCGGGCGAGGTGGTCGTAGTCGCCGTAGGACTTGGCGTACTTCGCGTAGGGCCGCGAGGTGTAGGCGGCCTGCCCGGTCATGAAGCGGGCGACGAGCCCCCTCAGGCGGGTGGCGTGCTCCTCGACGATCTCCGCCACGGTGCGCGGATCGCCCTTGGGCGGCTTGACGGCCAGCGGCACGAACGGCTTCCGCCCGCCCGAGGCGTGGACGTAGAGCAGGTCCGGCGTCGCGTTCGTCGCCGGGAACCCGTCGAACGCGCCGTGCATCAGCATCGCCGCCTCCAGGGTGAGCTGCGGTGAGAAGCCGGCAAAGATCTCGCGGGCCGAGGGCGGCGCGCCGGTCTTGAAGTCGACGATGCAGGCGCCGTCCGCCCCGCGCTCGATCCGGTCGGCGCGCGCCCGGAGCGTGAAGGTCTCAGGCCCGAGCGGGATCGCCCACCGTCCGAAGATCTCGGGCTCGACCCGCGCGAGGGTCGCCCGCCGCGCGATCTCCCAGGGGAGGTAGACGGCGGCCATGCGCTCGTAGCGCGGCCACCACTCGGCGTAGAGCTCGGGGTAGGTGTCGGCGGTGCCGGCGAAGGCCTCGACCGCGATCTGGTTGAGCCGTTCCCAGGCGATTGCGGGATCGGGCAGCGCATCGGGATAGCGCTCGGCGAATCGGCCGAAGATCGCGTGGATCATGGTGCCGCGGTCCCCCGCGCCGGGCCGCTCGGCCACCGCCTCGAGCGGATCGAGCCCGAGCACGTGGCGGGCGAAGACGGCGTAGGGGTCGCGCACCAGCGTCTCGATCTCGGTGACGCTGAGGCTGCGCGGGAACAGGGCCGGGTCGGGCTTGGGCTTCGGCTGGGTCAGGCGCGGCTGCGCGGGCGCCGTGTCGAGCACGCGCGCGTAGCCGGCAAAGCGCCGGCCGGCGTCGAGGGTGGCCGCCCAGGCCGCCTCACCGGCGAAGGCGCGGATGCGCTGGAGGAAGCGCGACGGCACGGTCGGCGAGCCCTCGCGCTTGGCCGCGCGGGTGATCACCGCGTCGCGGCAGCCGAGGGCCTGGACGAAGTCGTGCGCCGCCTGGCCGAGCTGGCGCTCGGGCGGGTTGAGGCCGATGCGTTCGCGCATCGGCCGGTTGAGGAAGGAATCCGTGGTGGTCTTGCCGGGCCAGACGCCCTCGTCGAGCCCCCCGAGCACGACGCGGTCGTAGTGCATCAGGCGCGATCCGAGCGGATCGAGGATGCTCAGGCGCGGATGCGGCGCCGGCCCGGCGCAGGGCACGGTGCGGTCGGCGGCGAGCGTGGTGAGAAAGGCGGGGTAGTCGTCGAAGCTCCCCGGCAGCAGCGCCGCGTCGGCCTCGGCGCGGTGGCCGACGAGGTTCCGCACGTCGTCGAACAGCGTGTCGAGGCAGTTCAGCGAGGCATCGGCGATCGGCTCGGCCACCTCCGCCGGCCGCGCCAGCAGCGCCTCGCACACCTCGGCATGGAGGCGCGCCGCCTCGACGAGATCGCAGGCGGCCGCCTCGGCGCCGCAGGGGCCGGCGAACGCGGCGAGCGGTGCGAACGCGGCCTCGAGCTGATCGAGGATCGTCGCCGCCAGGTCCCAATCGCGGTCGCCGAGGCGCTGCTTGGCCCGGGGCTGGTGCCTGTGCGGGGCGGCGCGTTGGACGGCGAGCGCATCCTTGAGCCCCTGGAAGCTGCCGGCCGGCGCCGGGCCGCGCAGCACGCCGATCTCCAGGGCCGCCGCGCCGCGCACGACGTCGCCGCGCGGGAGGCCGAGGCCGACCAGCGGATGGGCCAGGAGCGCGATGATCCGCGCCGGGATCGCGTCGCCCTGCTCTCGGTGGAGGTCGACGGCGAGTTCCGCCGAGAGGCGCGCCATCCGGCCCGCCGCGCTGCGGCTGAGAGCGAGACCGGCGCCGTCCTCGGCGACGATGTCCCAGCGGGCGAGCTCGGCGGCGACCCGCATGGCGAGCGCCCGGTCGGGCGTGATCAGCGCGGCGGTCCGGCCCGGCGCGGCGAGCGCCTCGCGCAGGGCGACGGCGGCCATCAGTGCCTCGTCGCGCTCGTCGGCCGCCTCGGCGACGGCGAGCCCCGCCAGACCCTGCCGGCCGAGGGTCTCGCGCGCCGTCCCGTCGAGGCGCGCCCAGGCATCCGTGGTCTCGGCCGGGCGCAGGGCCTGCGACAGCAGCGCGGCGCGGGCGGTCACCTCGGGATCGTGGCCGCCGAGGTCGACGACCGCGTCCCGCGCGACGCCGAGGCAGCCGGGGCCGAGCAGCCGATGCAGCACGGCCTGCGGGTGGCCGTGGGCGATCTCGCGCTCGAAGCCTGCGCCGGTCTCGATCGCGTCCCAGCCGGCCGCGTCGAGATCCAGGTCGAGGCCGGGGAGCACCACCGCGCCGTGCGGCAGGCCCGCCACCGCGGCGATGAGCTTGGCGGTGGCCGGCACCGAGCCGGTCGAGCCGGCGATCACCACCGGGTCGCGCGGACGCTCGCGGGTGAGGCGGGCGGCCTCCGCCAGCACGAGGTCGCGCGCCCGCGAGACCGGATCGGTGAGGCCGCGCTCGGCCAGGATCCGCGGCCAGTTCTCCGCGGCGATCCGGACGAAATCGAGGGTCAGGCCGAAATAGCGCGAGTACTCGGTCTCGACGGCACCCGCGATCTCGGACCAGGGCAGGCCCTCGACGGTCAGCGCGTCCATCAGCCCTTCGAGGTCGGCGGCGAGCGCCACCGCGTCGGCGGGCGAGGCCGGCACCAGGAACGGCACCTCCTCGTCGATCGGCAGCAGCGAGCGGTCGACCGCCTGCGCCCAGGACTGCACCAGCCGGGCGAGGATCAGCCGGCGCTCGAGCTTCTGCATCTCCGGGTCGAGGCCGACGGCGGCGTTCGCGACCAGCGGCATCGCGGCGAGATCCAGCTCGGCCTCGTCCGCCTCGCCGAGCGGGATCATCCGCGGCAGCAGGGCCGCCTCGCCCAGCCGCGCCGCCAGGCGCTTGGCCAGCTCCTTCGCCACGCCCGGCGTCGGCAGGTAGATCGTGACGGCGGCGAGCGCGAGCGGGTCGCGCCCGAGATCGCCGACGAGGCGCCCGTCGAGCAGTGCATCGACCAGCGTCGGCAGGAACGGCGCGCCGCGGGTGATGGTGAAGACGTGGGCGTGTGGGTCGGTCGGGTCGATCTGGGTCAACCGAGGATCCGTTCGCGCTCGTGCGAGAAGTTGAGCACCTTCCTGCCCGACATCGCGCTGGTGCGGTAGAGGTGGAGGTCGTCGGTGATCAGGGTGACGTCCGGCTCCCGCGCGTTCGGGATCGAGACGTCGTTGGGGCCCAGCCTGTCGAAGTCGACGGAACCGACGGCATCCGCGCTCGGCGCATACGTCGCCGCCTCCGCGTAGGAACGGAACGCCTCGAGAACCGGGGCCAGGCGGCCCTGGTCGAATTGTCGGATCTGGCACGCGGTCTCGGCAAGGACGTTCGGCATGGTGGCGAAGATCGCCGCATCCCCGATCCGGAGCTTCAGCAGCACGAAGTCGTCGATCGTGTGGATGCGCGTGCGCCGATGCGCGGCGATGTATGATCGGGAGACGGTCCCGACGAAGAGCAGCAGAAGCAGGTTCGTGTCGACGAGCAGGCGTCCGGCACTCAAGGTTCGACCCGGCGGTCGGTGACGGAGACGACGCGGCCGTCATCGTCCTTGAGGTGCACCACCTTGTAGGATCGTTTCGGATCGAGATCGCGCCCGAGAGCGGTCACGAGCGGCTTGGACGCGTCCCAGGGCCGCGAAAACCCGACGGTGATGAGCCGCTGGTCCAGCGCGTCGTCGAACCGGACCTCCTCGAGACCGATGTTCGTCGGCTGCTCGGCATCGAAGACCGCGGCGACGTATTCCTTCGCCTTGGAAACCGCTTCCTTCACGTCCACCGGGACCTCCGCAGCGACCAGGGCCATCCTCGATGCGAGCAATCTAGAGGTTCCGCATCCGTTCCTCAAACGGAATCGCGGCTCACCCCTCCTGCGCGCTCACCCGCACGCGCTCCTCGGCGGCGCGGATCGCGTCGGGCGTGCCGACGTGGAGCCATTGGCCGTCGAGCCGCAGCCCGGACAGGCGGCCCGCCGCGATCGCCCGGTCGAACAGCAGGTTGAGCGAGAACGCGCCGTCCGGCGTGTCGGCGAACAGCTCCGGCTTCACGATGGCGACGCCCGCGTAGATGAAGGGGGCCACCCGGCGCTCGCCGCGCCGCTCCAGCCGGCCGTCGGCGTCCATGACGAAGTCGCCCGAGCCCTCGTAGCCGAGGCTCGTGGTGGTCGGCGCCACCAGGAGCAGGATGTCCATCCGCGCCGCGTCCCAGGCCTCGATGAGCCGGGCGAGGTTCGGGGTCGGGCCCTCCAGCCAGAACGAATCCGAGTTGAACACCACGAAGGGGTCCGCGCCGACCAGAGCGAGCGCCTTCTTCACGCCGCCGCCGGTCTCGAGCAGGGTCTCGCGCTCGTCGGACACGACGATCTTCGGAAGGCCGACGCGCTTGGCCAGGTGCCCCTCGATCAGGTCCGGCAGGTAGTGGACGTTGACCACCGCCGTCTCGATCCCGCCCTCCGCCGCCCGGTCGAGGGCGTGGTCGATCAGCGCCTTGCCCGCGACCTCCACCAGGGGCTTCGGCACCGTGGCGGTGACCGGGCGCATGCGCTTGCCCAGGCCCGCGGCGAGGACGAAGGCGCGGGTGATCGCGGCTTGCGCGGTCGGCGGCGAGGCGGGGGTGTCGCTCATGCGCGGGGCTCGCGAAGGAGAGGTCGGACGGCGGTTCAGGCGGGCTCGGCCGGCGGCTCGGCGCGTCCGAGCAACCCCGGAAGGTGCTGCAGGTGCCAGTCCCGCAGGGACGCCAGCGCCGGGTGGGCGAGGTTGCGGGCGAGGTAGCCCTCGATCCGCGGGATGTGGGCGAGGTAGGCCGGCTTTCCGTCGCGCAGGTTCAGCCGGGCGAAGATGCCGAGGATCTTGGTGGCGCGCTGCGCCGCCAGGATGGCGTAGGCGGTGGCGAAGCCCTGCACGTCGAAGGCCGGATCGCGGGCGCGGCGCTCGCGGGCGTAGAGCCCGAGCAATCTGAGCTCGAACTCGGCGTTGGCGTCGACGCGGGCGTCCTGCAGCAGCGAGGCGACGTCGTAGGCCGGGTGGCCGAGCACCGCGTCCTGGAAGTCGATCACGCCGATGCGCTCCAGCCCGTCGCGCTCGGGGAGCCAGATCAGGTTGGGGGAATGGTAGTCGCGCAGCGTCCAGGTCGGGCGGGCGGGCACGGCGCCCTCCAGCACCTCGGCCCAGAGCGCGCCGAACGCGTCCCGCGCCTCGGGCGGGAGCGTGACGCCGCGCAGCGCCGGGGCATACCAGTCCGGCAGCAGCTCGGTCTCGAACAGCAGCGCCTCGGCATCGTAGGCCGGGATCACGTGGTCGATGCCGTCCGCCACCGGCAGCACGCCCGGCAGCTCGACCGCGTGGAGCTTGGCGAGCAGGCGCGTCGCCTCGGCGTAGCGCTCGGGCCGCGGGCCGGCGGCGTCGACCACCGGCTCGGTGCCGAGGTCCTCGAGGATCAGCAGCCCGGTGTCGAGGTCCTCGCCGTAGATGCGCGGCGCCGAGAAGCCGAGCGCCCGCAGGCCCCGGTCGATCGCGACGAAGGCGTGGACGCTCTCGGCGAGCTTGACGATCGCGCTGTAGGGCTTTCCGTCGCGCACCGGCGGCCCGTCGGCGCGCGGCGGCGAGATCATCAGCACCGCCGAGCGGCCGTCGGGATGCGTCAGGCGCTCGTAGGCGCGCGACGACGCGTCGCCCTGCATCAGGGTGCGGGTCGCCTCGTCCCAGCCGCTGCGGGCGAGAAGGGCGCGGACCGCGCGCGCCCGGTCGAGGCGGGCGCGCATGCCCTCGGTGCCGGAGATGCGGGCGAAGCGCGAGCCCTCGCCGAACTCGGGCCGCAGCGACAGGTCGATCGACAGGACCGGCCCCTCGCGCGGCGGAAGCCGCTCGGGCCACTCGACCAGCGTGATCGCGGCCTCGGTCATCTCGTCGAAACCGAGCTCGACCAGCTCGTCGGCGCTGCGCAGCCGGTAGAGGTCGGCATGGACGATCGCGCCGAGGCGACCCTCGTAGGGCTGGATCAGCGTGAAGGTCGGGCTCGGGACCTCGAGGCTCGGATCGTCGGCAAGCTCGCGGATCAGCGCGCGCGCCAGCGTGGTCTTGCCGCCGCCGAGGCCGCCCGAAAGCGCGACGAGGTCGCCCGGCATCAGGAACTCGGCCAGGAACAACCCGAGATCCTCGGTCGCGCCCTCCTCCGGCAGGACGATCTCCCAGGCCGGCGGCTGCGCGTCCGCGGGGGGCGTGCCCGGCGAGGGGGCTGCGCCCGAGACGGCACCCTGCCGGTCGTGATCGGGATCGTCCTCGCCCAAAACCGTCAACCTCCGAGCGCCGATGCGCGGCGCGGCCTTGCAACCGTACCGGTCTATCGGAGGATCCTTAACCGAACTTCGCGAAAAACGCGCATCCCCGCACGGGGCGGCACCGGTCGCGGCCGGCGCGGCGTGGTCGAAGCCGGTCGTCGCGATGAGATCGGCCGGGCGTGCGGGACAGCTCGGCCCATCCGCGGCCGGTCACGCCGCGGCGATCTGCGGCGCGTCGCCGCCGGCGGCCTTCCAGCTCCGGATCAGGGCGAGGGTGTCGGCCAGCGGCACCGGGCAGCCATAGAGGTACCCCTGGCCGTAGGCGCAGCCCATCTCGGCGAGCGCCGCCGCCTCGGCCGGCGCCTCGATGCCCTCGGCCACCACGGGGATGCCGAGCTCGTCGGCGAGCACGAGGATGGTCTGGATGATCTTGCGGTTGCACGGGGTGGTCAGCATCGCCCGGACGAAGGCGCGGTCCACCTTCAGGGTCGTGATCGGCAGCTTCGACAGGTAGCTCAGCGACGAGTAGCCGGTGCCGAAATCGTCGATGGCGATGCCCATGCCCGCCTCGCGGCACACGCTGAGGGCCTCGGTGGCGCCCGCGGGATCGCGCATCACCGTGCTCTCGGTAATCTCCAGCTTCAGCGTCGCGGGGGCGATGCCGGTGGAGCGCAGCATCTCGGCGACCATCGCCGGGAAGCTCGCGCGGGCGAGGTCGTAACCGGTGACGTTGATCGAGAGGAACAGCGGCCCGTCGGCGGCGCCCGGGTTCTGCAGGGCCGCCATCACGATCTCCGGCATGATCCGGCCGACCTCGGAGACGACCCATTCGGTGATCTCGACGATCAGCCCGCTCGATTCGGCCACGGGGATGAACGTCATCGGCGGCACCAGGCCCTGCTCGGGGTGGCGCCAGCGGATCAGCGCCTCGAAGCCGGCCAGCGTTTCGGTGCCGAGCCGCACGATCGGCTGGAGGAACAGCTCGAACTCGTCGCGGTCGAGCGCCCGGCGCAGGGCGCGCTCCATCATCACCACGGAAATCGCGGCCTGGAAATCCGCCTTGAGCGCCGGCGAGGGCTCGACGGCGACGGGGCGCGCCGTCACGGCCGGGGCATGCGGCTTCAGCAGCGCAATCGCGTCGCGATAGCGGGCCATGACCACGCCGAAGCACAGGCGCAGGATCGGGTCCGCCTGCAGGAGGCGATTCTCGATCTGCGCCTCGGAGATCGGGACGAGGACGCAGTCCTCGATCGCCCGCGCCGAGGTGGGGCGCGGGCCCGAATCGAGGATCGCCATCTCGCCGAAGATCTCGCCGGGGCCGCGCTCGGCGAGCGGTTGCTCGATGCCGTCGCGGCGCAGGAAGATCGCGGCCCGTCCGGCGACGATCAGGTAGGCCACGGTTCCGGGCTCGCCTTCCTCGAAGATCGCGCTGCCGGCGGGCAGCGTGATCGTAGCGTTGGGATCGTTCATCGTCCGGTCCATGTCCCACCGAAACCTCAGGTGGCCTGGAGCGAACTTTGCCCGACGGACATTAATCAACCTACAATTCGTTCGATCCCAAGCCGCGCAATACATACCGCCGCGAACGAATGCTGCGGCAGCGAAAAACGATCGATGACGTTGCGGCGTATACAACCACTGGATGGTCAGGCGAATACTATCTTCGATAGAAATCCGCATCGCCGGCCATCACCGGCGGCCTTCGGCGGCGCGATCACGCGACGAAGCGCCAGACGTGGCTCTGCTTGATCTCGGCATCCTCCAGCGCCCGCGTCACCGGCACGGCGTAGCTGGCGATCGCCTCGAGGCGGGCGCGCGGCAGGTAGCTGCGGCCGGGATCGCCGATGAGCACCGTGGTGCCGGCCGCGTGCAGGCGGCCGAGCCAGTCGCCGACCGCGCCGGCGAGGTCGCGCTCGTAGAAGATGTCGGCGGCGAGCACGAGGTCGACGTCGGGCACCGTGCCGATCAGGTCGGCGGAGGAGGTGGCGATGCGCCCGGAGACGCCGTTGGCGGCGGCGTTCAGCGGGATCGCCGCGATCGCGAAGGCATCGAGGTCGCTGGCGAGCACCGAGGCGGCGCCGGACCGCGCCGCCGCGATCGCCACGAGGCCGGAGCCGGAGGCGAAGTCGAGCACGCGCCGGCCGGCGGCGATTTCCGGGTTGTCGAGGAGGTAGCGGGCGAGGGCTTGCCCGCCGGCCCAGGCGAAGGCCCAGAACGGCGGCGGCAGGCCGATCTCGGCGAGCTCGTCCTCGGTCTTCTGCCACAGCTCCGTCGCCTCGTCGGCGACGTGGAGCACGATCTCCGGCGCATGCGCCACCGGCAGCAGGCGGGTGTTCGCGCGGATGAAGGCGGCGGCGTTCTCCGGCGTGATCATGGCCCGAGCAACTCGCGATAGAGGCCGCACACGGCCTGCACCACCGCGTGCTCCGAGAACCCGTCCTCGACGATGCGCCTGCGGGCCGCCGCGCCGAGGGCGGCCACGCGATCCGGATCGCCCGCGAGCCGGACCAGGGCGGCGGCCAGAGCCGGCGCGTCGCCGGGGGGGACGACGAGGCCCTCGATGCCGTCGCGCACCAGGGCGCGGCAGCCCGGCACGTCGGTGGTGAGCAGCGCCCGGCCGCAGGCGGCGGCCTCCAGCAGGGTGCGCGGCAGGCCCTCGCCGCCGCGGGAGGGCAGGCAGCCGACATGGGCGCCGGCGAAGGCCGCGGCCGCGTCCCGCGTCGGCCCGAGCCAGGCGACCCCGTCGCGGGACCAGTCGCGCAGCGTTGCCTCGGGGATCGCCCGGCGGTTCGAGGGATCGGGCGCGCCGTGCAGCGCAAGCTCGACCGCAGCGCCCTGCGCGCGGGCGAGCCGCACCGCCTCGACGGCGACGTCGATCCCCTTCGACCACAGCATCCGCGCCACGATCGCGACCCGGAGCGGCGGATGCGGCGGCAGCGGCCGCGGCACGAACGCGTCCGGGTCGACGCCGGCACCGCCGACGATCGTCACCGCGGTGTCGGCCGGGTCGAGGCCGAGGGCGGCGGCATCGTCCGGGTTCTCGAACAGGAAGCGGGTGCGCTTCGAGGCCAGCGGCCCGCGGATCAGGTGGCGCAGAGCGGTCCGCGAGAGGCGTCCGGCCGCGTCGGCGCGCGCGCCGATCAGCCCGAGGCCGGTGAGCGCGTAGACGCGCGCCGGGATGCCGGCCATCGCCGCCGCCGTGCCGCCGACCAGGATCCCGCGCAGCGCGATGCAGTGGACGATATCGGGCTTCCAGGCCTTCAGGATCGCGGCGAGCTGCCCCGCGGCGTAGCCGGCGGCCATCGGGTTGAGGCTGGAGCGCTCCGCCTCCAAAGCGATCACCCGGGCGCCCGTCGCCTCGACCACCGCGCGGTGGTCGCGCACCCGCGTCACCACGGCGACCGACAGGCCCATCGCCACCGCCGCCCGCGCCATCGGCAGGAAATGCGAGGCGAAGAACCAATCCTCGGTGACGACGAAGGCGAGGCGCCGCATCGGCGCGGCGGGGGCGGAAGGGGCGGCGTCCATCGCACGAGCCTCTAACACGGGCGCGCATCCGTGTACGGCGGATACGCAGACGCCGGAACACGGCCGCGCGGCGACCGGTTGAGGGCAGGCTTTCGCAAGCGAGGAGCAGCGCTCATGGCATCGGATCTCGTGTCCTCGGACGAGACCGCCGGCACCGTCGTCGACCCGCGCGACGCGGCCGCCGAGGCCGGGCTCGCCTACGTCGACGACACGATGCCGGGCCTGACCCGGAAGAAGACCGCCAAGGGCTTCCGCTTCGTCGACGCCAAGGGCGCGCCCGTCCGCGACAAGGCGCAGGTCCAGCGGATCAAGTCCCTGGCGATCCCGCCGGCCTACACCGACGTGTGGATCTGCCCGCGCAAGAACGGCCACATCCAGGCCACCGGGCGCGATGCCAAGGGGCGCAAGCAGTACCGCTACCATCCCGATTTCCGCGCGGCGCGGGACTCGACGAAGTTCAGCCACATCATGGCCTTCGCCGACGCGCTGCCGGGCATCCGCACGCGGATCGACGCGGACATGCGGCGCAGGGGCCTGTCGCGCGAGAAGGTGCTCGCCACCGTGGTGCATCTCCTCGAGACAACGCTGATCCGCGTCGGCAACGACGACTACGCCAAGGCCAACAAGAGCTACGGCCTGACGACGCTGCGCGACCCGCACGTGACGGTCGAGGGCGCGGCGATGACCTTCCGCTTCAAGGGCAAGAGCGGCAAGACCTGGAACCTGTCGGTGAAGGACCGGCGCGTGGCCAAGATCGTCAAGGCCTGCCAGGACCTGCCGGGCCAGGAGCTGTTCCAGTACATCGACGAGGCCGGCGAGCAGCGCGACGTGACCTCGTCGGACGTCAACGCGTACCTGCGCGAGATCTCGGGGCAGGACATCACGGCGAAGGACTTCCGCACCTGGGCCGGCACGGTGCTGGCGGCGCTGGCGCTTCGCGAGTTCGAGACCTTCGACGGCGAGGCCGGCGCCAAGAAGAACGTCCGCGCGGCGATCGAGAACGTATCGGCCCGGCTCGGCAACACGCCGACCATCTGCCGCAAGTGCTACATCCACCCGCAGATCATCGACTGCTACCTCGAAGGCGCCCTGCTGCTCCAGGTGAAGGACGCGGTCGAGAGCGAGCTGGTCGAGGATCTCGGCCGCCTGCGCCCGGAGGAGGCGGCGGTGCTGAGCCTGCTGCAGACCCGGCTCGCCGGAGACGCGCCCTCGACCGGCACGGCGAAGGCCGCGCGCCGGACGGCTCGGGCCGGCAAGGCGGCGAAGACGAACACGCCGCGCAAGCCCGCGGCGAAGGCCGCCAAGGGCGCGGAGGCCGCGCGTGCCTGAACGCCCGCCCGGCCGGGTCGCGGCGCGCTCAATGGCGCGCCGGACCCTCGCCCGTGCTGGCCCGCGCCGATTCGGCCCCGCGACGGCCCTGCTCGGTGTCGAGCACCGGCGCGAGGCCGAGCTGACGGGCGAGCGAAACCAGATCCTTTAACCGTCCGGTCTGGGTCTTGCGCCGCAGGTTGAGGCGGTGGGTCTCCACCGTGCGAACCGACAGCATCAGGCGGCGCGCGACCTCCTTGTTGCTGAAGCCGGCGCTGAGGAAGCGCAGGACCTCGGCCTCGCGCGGCGTCAGCCCGAGGCTGTCGGCCGGCTCCGCGGACGGGGCCGTGCTCGCCTCGACCTCGCTCCGGGCGATCAGCCGCGGGGCGCCCTCGGCAAGGGCCAGCACGGCGTTGCAGAGGTCCCGCGGCGTGGCGGAGCGGGCCACGAAGGCGTCCGCCCCGGCCTCCCGCAGCGCGTCGACGTCGGCCGCGTTCAGCGCCTGGAACGCCACCAGCGTCCGCAGCGCCGGCAGGCGCGCCTTGAGGTCCACGAGGTGGCTGAGCCCGACCTGCAGCCGGGTCTCGTCCAGGAAGATCAGCGCGACGGTGTTGGCCGGGTCGACCTGATCGAGGTCGGCCTCGCCGATCGTATGGAGCGCCGGCATGTGCTCCAGCGTCGCGCGGAAGGCGGGATTCAGCTCCTGGGGCTCGTCGAACACCAGGACGTCTACGGCCGTACTCATACCGCGCACCCTTCTTTCCCGGCATGGCACAATTCGGCCGGGGTCGGAAGAAGTGTTTCAAGACTCGTTCCAGACGAATCCTGCGGTCTTTCGCAGTCGACTTGTGTCGAAATCAGATACGGCGCCGGGCTTATACTTAACGCGTGTCTCGCGCAGGCACAGCGCGATCAACCTTAACGTCCCTCCGTCTCCGCGACGACCGAGCGACGCAGGGCGGCGGGTCCCCGTGCCGGCGAAGCGGACCGGGCTTCAGCCGGCGCGGGCGAGGACGAGGTCGTTCTCGGCCGAGACGACGCGGTCGCGCCCGGAGGTCTTGGCCTCGTAGAGGGCGATGTCGGCGCGCTTGGTCAGCGCGGTGACGCTGTCGCCCTCGCACCAGGTGCTGACGCCGAAGCTGCACGTCATGCGCACGGGGCCGCGCGATCCGCGGATGCGGAGGTCCCTCACCTGCAGGCGGAGCCGCCCGGCGACGGCCTCGGCCTCCGCGAGGGAAAGTCCGGGCAGCACCACCGCGAACTCCTCGCCGCCGAGGCGCCCGACGATCCCCTGGGCACCCAGAAGCTCGGCCACGGCCTTGATCGCGGCATCGCCGACGTCGTGGCCGTGCTCGTCGTTGATGCGCTTGAAATGGTCGATGTCGGCGAGCACGGCCGAGAGCGCCCCGTGGTTGCCGGCGCGCTCGGTCGCCGCGCCGACCCGGGCGAAGAAGGCGCGGCGGTTGAGCAGGCCGGTGAGCGGGTCGGTCTCGGCGAGCCGGATCAGCTCGTTCTGCATCGTGGTCAGGCGCTCGGCCGCGCGCAGGCGCGCATGCAGCTCCTCGGCGCTCGGCGGCTTCTCGATGAAGTCGTCGGCGCCGCTGTCCAAGGCCTCGGCGAGGTTCCGCGCGTTGCGCGCCGACGACATCGTGACGACGTAGAGGGGGCGGCGCGCCTCGGCGAGGAGCCGGGCCGACCAGCACAGCTCCAGTCCCGTCACCGGCCGGACCTCGAGGCTGGTGATCAGCACCCGGACGCTCGGGGTCTCCTCCAGGAAATCGCGGGCGGCGGCTGAGTCCGTGAAGGCGCTCACGACGTGCCCGCGCGGTTCCAGCAGCCCGGTGATGATCTTGAGGACGACGCGGCTCGAATCGACGATGACGATGTGCATGGCGCGCGATACCGATGGAAAGGGTTCTGATGCAACCAGGCCTTAAAAACCTTAAGATGCAGTCTCGGCTCGCGCACACGTGGATGATCGGCGACGGAATCGTACGAACGCCGGTCGGCGCCGACGCGGCGCCGAGGACGAGCGGGAACCCCGATTGCGGGTGCGGGAGGCGAGCGTGACCGCGACAGGAAGGTCGGAGGGGGCGGAGGCGGCACCGTACCCGCGCACGCCGGACGGGCGCTACTTCGTCGTCGGGGAGCGGCTCTGGCGCTGCACCGACCCGCGACTGCCGGAAGAGGCCCGGCAACGCCACGTCGACGCGCTGATGGATGCGCGCCGCGCCGTCGGGGCGGCCAAGCGCGCCGAACGGAAGGGCGACCCTCAGGCTCCGGCGCTGCTGCGGTCGGCGCGCGGCGCCGTGCAGGCCGCCAAGGAAGCCCTCGGCGAGCGCGGGCCGGTCTGGTGGACGGATGGAGCAGAGGACCAGGGCGGGCGCCATCCGCGCAACACGCCCTATGCCGCGTGGTACGCGGCGCTCACCGAGCCCAAACGCCGCTGACGCTCAGCGCCGCGGCACGGAGACCGTGACGACCGAGACGCCGTTCCCGGACTGGACCTGCCCGCCCGAGGTCCAGGCGCCATCGCGTCCGCGCGACAGGATGCGCGGCCCCTGCCCGCGGCGGGAGGCCGGGTGAAGGCCGGGGTTGATCACGGTCAGGCTCGGCGCCGCCACCGGTGCCTCGCGCAGGCCCGAGATCGTCGGGATGCCGTAGGTGCCGTAGCTCCAGGGGGCCGGGACGATGCGGTTCGGCGAGGGCACGCTGCTGAAGGGCGCGCCGATATACGCACCGCGCACCGCCTCGTCGGCGAAGCCGTACCCGACCGGACCGCCATAGGCCGAGCCGTAGCCGTAGGGTGCGACGCGCACGGTCTCGGCGTGCGCGGCCCCGACGCCGAGCGACAGGGCGGCGGCGAGCGCGAACCGGGCGGCGATCCGCGAGCGGGACGGATGGTGACGGGTCATGGATCGCAACTCCGGTCGGGACGCTGACATGCGGGGCAAACCCCGGTCTCGCCGATCTCGTTCCGGTCGGCCCGCCCAAGCCACGGGCGAAGACTGCTTAAACCGCGCGGCGAGCGCTGTTGCTCACAGAATTGCGCGCGGCGCCGAAGTCGATCCCGCTCAACGGCAAGTGGTGATACGGCGAACGATCCACCCTTCGCCCTCGACCCAGAGACGGCGGCGGATCCGGCTGCAGGTGCCGCCGTCGTCCTCGCCCTCGGTGGCCGAGACCGGACGGACGGGGGGCGTCACCTCGGCGACCTTGGTCACGGTCGCGGTGGCGGGGGCCGCCGACGCCGTCGTGGGGGCGGCGAAGCCGAGGAGCGCGACGAGCGCGAGGACGGGAGCAACGGACGTCGTCGACATGGATCTGGGTCTCGCCTGGGCAGCTTGGCCGGCGCGCCGGCGCCGGAGCGGAGACGCTTCGTGCGTGTCCGAACGGGTAATCCGCGACCCTTCGTTTCGGTTGCAACGCCTGCGCGGATCTCGCGACGAATGCTCCGATTCGGCACGGATGGAGCGCGGATCCCGAACCGCGCCGTGCGCCCTCAGTCCAGCTGCTGGATCAGCCCGTCGCGGATCGTGACCCGGCGGTCCATGCGGGCGGCGAGCTCCATGTTGTGGGTGGCGATGAGGGCGGCGAGGCCGGAAGCGCGCACCAGCGAGAGCAGGATCGAGAAGACGTGCCCCGCGGTCGAGGGGTCGAGGTTGCCGGTGGGCTCGTCGGCGAGCAGCAGGCGCGGGCCGTTGGCGACGGCGCGCGCGATCGCGACGCGCTGCTGCTCGCCGCCCGACAGCTCCGCCGGCCGGTGGACGAGGCGGTCCTTGAGGCCGAGGAAGCTCAGGAGCTCGGTGGCGCGCGCCTTCGCCTCGCCCCGCCCGAGCCCGCGGATGAGCTGGGGCATCACCACGTTCTCCAGCGCCGAGAACTCCGGCAGCAGGTGATGGAACTGGTAGACGAAGCCCATCTCCTCACGGCGGAAGCGCGTGCGCTCGGCATCCTTCATCGCCGCGGTCGGCTGGCCGCCGACGTAGACCTCGCCGCCGTCCGGCCGCTCCAGCAAACCGGCGAGGTGCAGCAGGGTCGACTTGCCGGCGCCCGACGGCGCGACCAGCGCGACCAGCTCGCCCGGCCAGATCGCGAGGTCGGCCCCGCGCAGGATGTCGAGCGACCGGTCGCCCTGCGCATAGCGCCGCTCGACGCGGGAAAAGAACAGGGCCGGCACCGGCGGGATGCCGGCGCTCTCGGAGGTGCCGCTCATGGAACTGCCGCTCAGCCGTAGCGCAGCGCCTGCACCGGATCGAGCCGGGCCGCGCGCCAGGAGGGATAGACCGTCGCGGCGAGCGCGAGCAGGAACGAGGTCAGCACCACGACCGTGATCTCGGTGGGGTTCATCTCGGCCGGGATTTCGGCGAGGAACCGCACCGTCGGGTCCCAGGCGCCGGGAAACAGCACGCGCTGGATCGGCTTGATGTTCAGCGTGATCAGGATGCCGAGCCCGAGGCCCGACAGGGTGCCGACGAGGCCGATCAGCGCGCCGTTGATCAGGAAAACGCGCATCACCGTGCCGGGGGTCGCGCCCATGGTGCGCAGGATGGCGATGTCGCTCGACTTGTCGCGCACCAGCAGGATCAGGCCGGAGACGATGTTCAAGGTCGCCACGACGACGATGAGGCTCAGGATCAGGAACATCACGTTGCGCTCGACCTCGAGCGCCCCGAAGAAGGTTCGGTTGCGCTGGCGCCAATCGGTGAGCAGCACCGGCCGCTCGGCCGCCAGCTCCAGCGGCTCGCGCATGGCGGCGACCGCGTCGGGGTTGTCGATGTAGATCTCGATCAGGCTGACGTCGCCCTCGCGGTTGAAGAACGCCTGCGATTCCGCGAGCGGCATGAACACGAAGGTCGAGTCGAACTCGGTCATGCCGATCTCGAAGATCGCCTTGACCGTGTAGCTCTTGGTCCGCGGCGCGGTGCCGAAGGCCGTGGTCGCGCCCTTCGGCGTCGAGAGCGTGATGGTATCGCCGGCCTGGATCGCCAGGCTGTCGGCGAGCCGGCGGCCGATCAGCACCCCCGAGCCGTCGTCGAAGCCCTCTAGCGTGCCGCCGCGAAGCGACTTGGCGATGCCGCCGATCGCCCCGAGGTCGTCGCCGCGCACGCCGCGGACCAGCACGCCGCTGCCGCCGTAGGGCGACGAGGCGAAGGCCTGGCCCTCGACCAGCGGGATCGCGGCCCGCACGCCCGCCACCTTCGACAGGCGCTCGGACAGGTCGGCGAAATCGGTGAAGGTCCGATCGATCGGGGTGACGAAGATGTGGCCGTTGATGCCGACGATCTTCGACAGCAGCTCGGTCCGGAAGCCGTTCATCACCGAGAGCACGATGATCAGCGTCGCGACGCCGAGTGCGATGCCGAGCACCGAGAAGAACGCCACCACCGAGACGCCGCCGCCGCGGCGGCGCGCGCGCAGGTAGCGTCCGGCGATGATCCACTCGAAGGCCGCGAACGGCGCGGTCGCCCCGCGCAGCCATGCCGGCTTCCGCGTGCTCGCCTCGGTGCCGGCTTCGACCGCCATCGGAGCCTCAGGCACGCCGGATTCGGGTGATCAGGTCCACCGGCGCCAGGGTCTCGCGCTCGCCGCCGGCGCGGCGCTTCAGCTCGACCTTGCCCTCGGCCAGGCTCTTGGGACCGACCACCACCTGCCAGGGCAGGCCGATCAGGTCCGCGGTGGCGAACTTCGCGCCCGGCCGCTCGTCGCGATCGTCGTAGAGCACGCTGAGGCCGGCGGCCTCGAGCGTCCCCTGGATCTCGGCGCAGGCGGCGTCGGTCGCGGCGTCGCCGGTCTTCAGGTTGATCAGCGCGACGTCGAACGGCGCGACCGCATCCGGCCAGATGATGCCGGCCTCGTCGTGCGACGCCTCGATGATCGCGGCGACCAGGCGGCTCGGGCCGATGCCGTAGGAGCCCATGTGGACCGGGCGCTCGATCCCGTCCGGGCCGGCAACCTTGGCGCCCATCGGCTCGGAATACTTCGTGCCGAAGTAGAAGATGTGCCCGACCTCGATGCCGCGGGCCGACATGCGGTTCTCCTCCGGCACCTCGGCGAAGGCGTCGGCCTCGTGCATCTCGTCGGTGGCGGCGTAGTGCGAGGTCCAGGCGTCGACGAGGCCCTGCAGGCCGGCGACGTCCTCGAAATCCACGGTCGCGGGCGGGATCTCGAAGTCGAGATAGGCGCGGTCGCAGAACACCTCGCTCTCGCCGGTCTGGGCGAGGATGATGAACTCGTGGCTGAGGTCGCCGCCGATCGGCCCGGTATCGGCCCGCATCGGGATCGCCTTGAGGCCGAGGCCCGCGAAGGTGCGCAGGTAGGCCACGAACATCCGGTTGTAGGCGTGGCGGGCGCCGGCCTGGTCGAAGTCGAAGGAGTAGGCGTCCTTCATCAGGAACTCACGCGAGCGCATCGTGCCGAAGCGCGGGCGCACCTCGTCGCGGAACTTCCAGGAGATCTGGTAGAGGTTCTTCGGCAGGTCCTTGTAGGAGCGCACGCTCGCCCGGAAGATCCCGGTCACGACCTCCTCGGCGGTGGGGCCGTACAGCATCTCGCGGTCGTGCCGGTCCTTGATGCGCAGCATCTCCTTGCCGTAGGCGTCGTAGCGGCCCGATTCCCGCCACGGCTCTGCGGACTGGATCGTCGGCAGCAGCAGCTCGACCGCCCCGGCCCGGTCCTGCTCGGTGCGGATCACGTCGCAGACCTTGTTCAGCACCCGCAGGCCGAGCGGCAGCCACGCGTAGATGCCGGCCGATTCCTGGCGCACGAGGCCGGCGCGCAGCATCAACCGGTGCGAGACGATCTCGGCTTCCTTGGGCGTCTCGCGCAAGGTCGGCAGGAAGTAGCGGGACAGACGCATGAGGCTTCTTTGACGGATCCGGCGGTCGGTTCGGGTCTGGCGGCGCGCGCGGACGCCGATCCCGTTGCCGGGGGCACACAACACATTGCAACCGGAAAACACAAGCGGCTTGGGTCTTCGGGGCCGGCCGGAGCCCGGTTTCGTCGCTTCGCCACCCGCCGACGGCCCCGGAGACGGTTCCCTGCAATTTCTCGGCGAAAAAACGCAGATTTGTCCCTTCGACCCGGTGACAGGACGAAATGTTGTTCCTATAAGCAGCCCGCGATGGTTGCGTAGCCCCTCAGAGGGAACGCAAAGGTCCGGGTCTCGGGAGGAAAATCGACCGCCACGCAGTCAATGCGTAGGACAACCAAAGGTCGAACCAGATTGACTGCTTGAAAAGCAAGGCCTCGGGCCTTGCTTTTTTGTTTCGTACGCCCGTGAACGCTCAGGCCGGCAGCGGCCCGGTGGCCGGCACGTCTCGAGCGGTGCGCAGGTTGGCCAGCCCGTAGCCCGCCACGCAGAGGTAGCACAGCACCGGCACCCCGAGGGCGGTCCCGAGCCCGGCATGGTCGGCGAGGGTTCCGGTGATCACCGGCACGATCGCTCCGCCGACGATCGCCACGCAGACGATCCCCGACCCCTGCGCCGTGCGATCGCCCAGGCCCTCGATCGCCATCGCGAAGATCGTCGGGAACAGGATCGCGTTGGCGAGGCCGACCGTGAGCAGCGTCCAGGCGGCGACCGACCCGTGGGACAGGGCCGACACCGTGACGAGGAGGCCGGCCGCGACGGCGCAGGCCGCGAGCGCCGCGCCGGCCCGGACATGGCTCAGCGCGAGGCTGCCGACGATGCGCCCGGCCAGCGCGCCGCCCCAGTAGACGCTGAGCAGATGGCCGGCGGTGGCCGGATCCGCCCCGAGGACGCGCGGCTCCTCGAGGTAGCTGACCATCAGCGTGCCGATCGAGACTTCCGCCCCGACGTAGAGGAACAAGGCCAGGGCGCCGAGGGCGAGGCGCGGCCGGGCGAGCAGATCGAGGCCGAAGCCCGCGACCGCCGCCGTCGGCGTCTCCCGGACGCTGCCGCGAAGCGACCAGAACAGGATCGCCAGCGCGAAGAGGCCGGCCGCGATGGCGAGGAACGGCCCCTGCAGCACCGCCGCCTCGGCCTGCCGCGCGGCGGCGAGCATGGCGGGCGAGGCGGTCGCCGCATCGGCCGGCGCCGGAGCGTCGCGGCCGAGGATCGCCCAGGCGCCGACCGCCGGGCCGACGGTGGTGCCGAGCGCGTTGAAGGTCTGCGCCAGCGTCAGCCGGCTCGACGCCCGCTCGGGCGCACCGAGCCGCGCGACCAGCGGGTTCGCCGCGACCTGCAGCACCGCGATACCGGACGCCATCACGAACAGGGCAAGGAGGAACAGCGGGAACACGCCGGCCCGCGCGGCGGGCGCGAACAGCACGCAGCCGGCCGTCATCACCAGGGGCCCGAGCACCAGCCCGCGCATGTAGCCGATGCGGGAGACGAGGAGACCGGCCGGCAGGGAGACCACCGCGTAGGCGATGAAGAACGCGAACTGCGTCAGCGTCGCCTCGGCGTAGCTCAGCGCGAACAGGCTCTTGAGCTTCGGGGTGACGATGTCGACGAGAACGGTGGCGAGCCCCCAGGTGAAGAACAGCGCCAGGACGATCGGCAGGAGCCGCCGTGCCGCCGCACCGGCGGCGGCCTCGCCCTCCGGCGTTGCGCCCGGCGCCAGCATGCGATCCTCCGTCGTCCTGGGATGACGGGCGGTCGAGCGCCGCGCCACGGCGAAGCTTTCGCCAGACGTCGACGGGCTGTCAACGCGACATCCGGGAGCGGAAGGCGCCTAGAGGCCCGTCAGGGGGAACGCGGCGAGCGCGACCAGGAAGGCCGCGCCGGCGGCGAGCGTCGTCCAGATCGCCTTCTCGCGGAGCCGCGGCGCGGCCGGCGCGCCGGGATCCTGGCCCGGCACCACGCGGGCCGGGTCGGTCTCGGCCTGGTTGCGGATCGGCAGGATCGCGAAGAGCAGCGTCCACCACACCACGAAGTACAACGCGCTCGCGCCGAACACCGTGAGACGGAACTGCAGAACCGCCACCGCGACGAAGGCGGCCACCAGAACCAGCACGACGCCGAGCGTCCGCGGCGTCGTGCGCGCCACGGCCTTCAGGAGCGCGTTCACCCGGATCAGACCTGCTCCAGCTCGGTCAGCGTCCCGAGGAAGTCCTTCGGGTGCAGGAACAGCACCGGCTTGCCGTGCGCGCCGATGCGGGGCTCGCCGGTGCCGAGCACGCGGGCGCCCTCGGCCTTGAGCCGGTCGCGGGCGGCGATGATGTCGTCGACCTCGTAGCAGACGTGGTGGACGCCGCCGCCCGGGTTGCGCTCGACGAAGCTGGCGATCGGCGAATCCGCGCCGAGCGGCGCCATCAGCTCGATCTTGCTGTTGGGCAATTCGACGAACACGACGGTGACGCCGTGCTCGGGCTGCGGCAGCGGCGCGGTCAGCGTCGCGCCCAGCGTCTCGCGATAGACCTTGCAGGCGGCGTCGAGATCGCGCACCGCGATGGCGACGTGGTTGAGCCGGCCGATCATTGGTTTCTCCCTGAATTCCGCGACGGATTTCTCCCTCCCCCCTCTGCGGGGGAGGGTGGCCCACGGAGTGGGTCGGGAGAGGGGAGCGACAGTTCCGGAAAGACCCGTGCCGGCCCCTCTCCCGCCTTGCATTCGCGAGGCGCCCTCCCCCCAGCGGGGGGAAGGTAGAAATCAGACCTCGACCACCTGCACGTGGCAGGCGGGCTTCTTGCCCCAGACCTCGTTGACGGCCGAGCGCACGGCACGGTCGACCGCCTTCTCGACGGCCTCCGAGTCGCGGCGCTTGCCCTTCGACATGCCCGACAGGGTGCGCGAGACCGAATCGACCACGGTGTCGATCAACGGCGCGCCGCCGCGGCCGCGGTTGGGCAGGCCGATGATGTCGACCGCCGGCTCGCCCAACACCTCGCCGCTCTCGTCGATGGCGATTGCCACCGAGACGAGGCCGGCCTGGGCGAGCTTGCGCCGCTCGGGGATCGCGCGGTCCTTCCCGTCGATCAGGACGTTGCCGTCCTTGAACAGGCGGCCCGACTTCACGTGGTCGATGATCTCCGGCTTGCCGGGGCTCAGGCGGATCAGGGTGCCGTTGCGGGCCTTGACCACGTTGTCGACGCCGTGGGCGCGGGCGAAGCGCGCGTGCTCGTCGAGGTGAAGCGCCTCGCCGTGGACGGGGATCGCCGTCTGCGGCCGGGTCCAGGCGTACATCTCGGCCATCTCGTCGCGGCGCGGGTGGCCGGAGACGTGGACCAGCTCGGTCCGGTCGGTGATGACCTCGACACCCTGCTCGATCAGGTCGTTGATGATCGCGCCGACGTCGCGCTCGTTGCCGGGGATGGCGCGCGAGGAGAAGATCACCTGGTCGCCGGCGGCGAGCGCGATGTCCGGATGGTCCTTGCGGGAGACGCGGGCGAGCGCCGCCCGGGGCTCGCCCTGCGAGCCGGTGAGCAGCGCCACGACCTTGTCGCGCGGCAGGTCGCGCCACGAATCGGCGCGGCGGAACTCCTGCAGCCCGTCGAGGAAGCCGCATTCGCGGGCGACGTCGATGACCCGGTCCATGGCGCGGCCGACCGCGACCACCTCGCGCCCGCAGGCCTTGGCGGCTTCGGCCACCGCGCGGATGCGGGCGACGTTCGAGGCGAAGGTCGTCACCGCCACGCGCTGGGGCGCGGCCGCGATCAGCTTGGCCAGGGTCGAGGCGACCTCGGCCTCGCTCGGCGAGAAGCCCTCGCGGACGACGTTGGTCGAATCGCAGACCAGCGCCAGGATGCCCTCGTCGCCCATGGCGCGGAAGGCCTCGGCCGAGGTCACGTCGCCGAGGATCGGCGTCGGGTCGATCTTCCAGTCGCCGGTGTGCAGCACGAGGCCGGCCGAGGTGCGGATCGCCACCGCATTCGATTCCGGGATCGAGTGCGAGACCGCCACGTAGTCGATCTCGAACGGCCCGAGCGTCACGCGCCGGCCCGGCTTGATCTCGCGCAGGTCGACCTTCGGCGCGCCCGGCTCCGACAGGCGCCGGGTCTCGAGCAGGCTCTTGGCGAAGCGGGTCGCGTAGACCGGCACCTTGAGGCGCGGCCACAGCTCGCTGATCGCGCCGATATGGTCCTCGTGCGCGTGGGTGATGAAGATCCCGAGAAGGTCCTTCTTGCGCTCCTCGATGTAGGAGAGGTCCGGGAACATGAGGTCGACGCCGGGCATCGCCTCCTCGCTCGCGAACCCCATCCCGCAATCGACCATGATCCACTTGCGGCCCTTCTCCGGCCCGAAGCCGTAGAGCGCCGCGTTCATCCCGATCTCGCCCACGCCGCCGAGCGGCAGGAAGACGAGCTCGTCCTGTCCCGTTGTCATAAATCCAGAATCCATCTCATGCCGCCGTCGCGGCCGTCCCAAAATGCACCTCGCCCGCCGTCACGGTCCGCCGCGTTCCATCGGGGGCGAGGATCACGAGCCGCCCCCCCTCGTCGATGTCTTCGAAATCGCCGACCAGGGTCTCCGTCCCGCTGCGGACCGCGATGCGCGATCCGAGGCCGGAGGCCCGTGCGAGCCAACGCTCGCGAATCTCAGGAAATCCCCGTCCGCGATCCCAGATACGGGCCGCCACGGCAAGCTTATTCGTCAGATCCGCCAACACCATGCCGGCATCAAGTGGGTATCCGAGCCCCGCCAGAGAGGTGGCGGAGGCCGAAAACGCCTGCGGGACGTCTGCGACATTGACGCCGAACCCGATCGCCACCGCCCGCCGGCCGCCCCGCAGCGTCTCCGCCTCGAGCAGGATGCCGGCGAGCTTGGCCCCGCCCGCGAGCACGTCGTTCGGCCATTTGAGGCCGAACGTCCCGGCCGAGTCGGGGCCGCAGGCCGCCTCCAGGGCCTCGACCAGCGCGATGCCGGCGACGAAGCCGAGGCCGGCGACCCGCTCCGGCTCGACACCGGCCACCGGCCAAAGCACGCTCGCGGTCAGGTTCCCCGGGATCGAGGCCCAGACGTTGCCGCGCCGGCCGCGGCCGGCCTCCTGGGCACGCGCCGCGATCCAGAGCGGCCCGGTCGCGCCGGCGCGGGCCTGGTCGAGCGCCTCGGTGTTGGTCGAGCCGAGGCGGTCGTGGACGTGAAGGCGGTGCCCGGCCGCCCGCGCACCCTCGCCGAGACGGAAGTCCAAGGCCCTAGAACAGCGACTTGGCTGCCGCGCCCGCCGCCCCGACGAGCGGTGCCGGCAGCAGCCAGAACAGGATCACGACGACGCTCGACAGGGCGAGAACGATGCGCAGGCCCGGCGCCATCGCCTCGTAGGGCGCCTTGGCCTCGTCGAAGTACATGATCTTGACCACGCGGATGTAGTAGTACGCCCCGACCACGCTGGTGACCACGCCGATGACGGCCAGCGCCACCAGGTTGGCCTGGATCGCGGCGGCGAAGACGTAGAACTTGCCGAAGAACCCCGCGAGCGGCGGGATGCCGGCCAGCGAGAACATCATCATCGCAAGGCAGAACGCGATCCACGGATGGGTGCGCGACAGGCCCGACAGGTCCTCGATCGTCTCGAACATCTCGTTCCGGCGGCGGAGCGAGAGGATGATCGCGAAGGCGCCGAGCGTCATCGCGAGGTAGATGATCATGTAGACCACCACGCCGCGGATGCCCTCCTCGGTGCCGGCGGCCAGCCCGATCAGCGCGTAGCCGACGTTGCCGATCGACGAGTAGGCCATCAGGCGCTTGAGGCTGCGCTGGCCGATCGCCGCGAACGAGCCCAGCGTCATCGAGGCGATGGCGATGAACACGATGATCTGCTGCCAGATCGCGGTCACGTCGGGGAAGGCGCCGATGAAGACGCGGACCGTCATCGCCATCGCCGCCATCTTCGGGGCGGAGGCGAAGAACGCCGTCACCGGGGTCGGCGAGCCCTCGTAGACGTCGGGCGTCCACATGTGGAACGGCACCGCCGCCAGCTTGAACGAGACGCCGGCCGCGACGAACACGATGCCGAGCACGATGCCGAAGCCGGCATCCTCGTGCAGCGCCGAGACGATGCCCGGGAACGACACCGTGCCGGTGAAGCCGTAGACCAGCGAGGCGCCGTAGAGCAGCATGCCCGAGGAGAGCGCGCCGAGGACGAAGTACTTGAGGCCGGCCTCGGTGGATTTCAGGTCGTCGCGGTGGAACGCGGCGATGACGTAGGCGGCGAGCGACTGCAGCTCGAGCCCGAGATAGAGCGCGATCAGGTCGTTGGCCGAGACCATGATCAGCATGCCGATCGTGCACAGCACGATCAGGATCGGGAACTCGAACCGGTCGATGCGCTCGCGCTGGAAGTAGTCGCGCGAGAGCAGGATCGTCGCGGCCGAGCCCAGCAGCACCAGGGCCTTCATCACCTTCGAGAAGCCGTCCTGGATGAAGCTGCCGGACAGCGTGGTCACCTTGGTGCCGGCCGGCTGCGACATCACCACGAACAGGGCCACCAAGAGCAGCGCGAGGGCGCCGACGTTGACGGTCTCGACGGAGCGCTCGCCGCGGAAGGCGCCGTAGAGGATCAGCACCATCACGCCGATGCCGAGGATCAGCTCGGGCAGCAGCGGGGTGAGCGAGGGCAGGACGGTCTGCACGGTCTGGACGGTCGGCATCTCTGGCCCTGCCTTCAGCGCGCGAGGGGCAGCGCGGCGGCCGCGGTCTGCGTGTTCGAGAGGGCGGCCTTCATGCTCGTCATCAGCGCCTCGGTGGAGGGGGCGAAGATGTCGAGGATCGGGGCCGGGTGGACGCCGTAGTAGATCGTCAGCGCGACGAGCGGCGCGAGGATCAGCTTCTCGCGGTTGTCGAGGTCCAGGATGCCCTGGAGGTTGGGCTTCTCGAGCTTGCCGTAGATCACGCGGGCGTAGAGCCACAGGGCGTAGCCGGCCGACAGGATGATGCCGAAGACCGAGAAGAACGCCACCGTCGGGTTGGCCTTGAACGCCCCCATCATCGCCAGGAACTCGCCGACGAAGCCGGAGGTGCCGGGCAGGCCGACATTGGCCATGGTGAACACCATCATCGCCACCGCGTAGAGCGGCATCCGCTTCACGAGGCCGCCATAGGCGGCGATCTCGCGGGTGTGCATCCGGTCGTAGACCACGCCGACGCCGAGGAAGAGCGCGCCGGAGACGATGCCGTGGGAGATCATCAGGAACAGCGCGCCCTGGATGCCCTGCTCGTTGAGGGTGAACAGGCCGAGGGTGACGAAGCCCATATGCGCCACGGAGGAGTAGGCGATCAGCTTCTTGATGTCGGTCTGCATCAGCGCGGTGAGCGAGGTGAAGATGATCGCGATCACCGACAGCGCGAAGACGAGCGGCGCGAAGGTGTGGCTCGCATCCGGCAGCATCGGCAGCGAGATCCGGATGAAGCCGTAGCCGCCCATCTTGAGCAGGATGCCGGCCAGGATCACCGAGCCGGCGGTGGGCGCCTCGACGTGCGCGTCGGGGAGCCAGGTGTGGACCGGCCACATCGGCATCTTCACCGCGAAGCTCGCGAAGAAGGCCAGCCACAGCCACCATTGCATGCCCACGGGGAAGCGGGTCTGGAGCAGGGTCGGGATGTCGGTCGTGCCGGCCTGCCAGTACATCGCCATGATGGCGAGCAGCATCAGCACCGAGCCGAGCAGCGTGTAGAGGAAGAACTTGAAGCTGGCGTAGATGCGCCGCTTGCCGCCCCAGATGCCGATGATCAGGAACATCGGGATCAGGCCGGCCTCGAAGAACAGGTAGAACAGCACCAGGTCGAGCGCCTGGAACACGCCGATCATCGTCGTCTCGAGCACGAGGAAGGCGACGAAGTACTCCTTCACCCGCGTCTCGATGGAATGCCACGAGGCGCCGATGCAGAACGGCATCAGGAACGTCGTCAGCAGCACCAGCGGCATCGAGAAGCCGTCGACGCCGAGCTTGAACCGGATCGTCTCGGCGAGCCAGGCATGGCTCTCGACCAGCTGGAAGCTCGCCGAGGTCGCGTCGTAGCGGTTCCAGGCCACCAGCGAGAGCAGGAAGGTGACGACCGTGGTGGCGAGCGCCGCCCAGCGGGCGTTCTTCGCCACCGCCTTCTCGTCGCCCGACAAGGTCAGGATGAAGGCCGCGCCGCAGAGCGGCACGATCAGCAGCCCGGAGAGGAGCCCTAAGCCGAACATCTAGCGATCCATCCCGTTCGTGAGGGCGGCTTGCGACGCGAGGCCCATCAGTGCCCCCCCGGCTTCGGCAGGCCGGCCATCAGGTACCAGCTCAGGATGCCCGCGACGCCGATCAGCATCACGAAGGCGTAGTGGTAGACGTAGCCGGTCTGGAAGCGGACGACGCCGCGGGTCACGTCGACGACGCGGGCCGCGATCCCGTCCGGGCCGGCGCCGTCGATGGCGCGGCCGTCGACCTGCTTCCACAGGAACAGGCCGAAATCCTTGGCCGGGCGCACGAAGATCCGGTCGTAGAGCTCGTCGACGTACCACTTGTTGAGCAGGAACCGGTACAGCACCGGCTGCTGGGCGGCGAGCTCGGCCGGCAGCTTCGGCCGGCGGATGTACATCACGAAGGCCAGCACGAAGCCGAGCACCAGCATGATGAACGGGGCGTAGGAGACGAGCGCCGGCACGTGGTGGATGTCGTGCATGATGTGGTTGTCGGGGCCGTGCGCCAGCGCGTGGCCCCAGAACGCCTCCATGCCCTCGCCGATGAAGCGGTCCTTGAAGATCAGGCCGGCGAAGAGCGCGCCGAAGGCGAGCACGCCGAGCGGGATCGTCATCACCAGGGGCGATTCGTGCGGCGTGTGATCGCCGTGATGGCCATGCCCGTGATGGTCGTCGGCGACGAGGTCGCTCCTGTGCGCCGGCTCGACGTCGTGGCCGCGATCGTCGTGGGCGACGCCCTCGGTATGGCCGGGCGCGCCGTCGGCCTCGTGGGCCGCGGACGCGTGGGCGACGGCCGGCGCCGCGTGGTCGTCGTGGTGGGCATGCGCCCCCCAGCGGGCCGGCCCCTCGAAGGTGAGGAAGAACAGGCGCCAGGAGTAGAACGAGGTGAAGAACGCCGCGATCACGGTGGCGAGGAAGGCCAGGGTGTGCCCGGGACGCGTCGAGGCATAGGCCGCCTCGATGATCGCGTCCTTGGAATAGTAGCCGGCGGTGAAGGGGAAGCCGATGAGCGCGAGGGTGCCGATCGCCATCATCGCCGTGGTGAACGGGATGTAGCGGCGCAAGGACCCCATGTTCCGCATGTCCTGCTCGTGGTGCATCGCGTGGATGACCGAGCCGGCGCCGAGGAACAGCAGCGCCTTGAAGAAGGCATGGGTGAACAGGTGGAAGATGCCGGCGGAATAGGCGCCGACGCCGAGCGCGACGAACATGTAGCCGAGCTGCGAGCAGGTCGAGTACGCGATCACCCGCTTGATGTCGTTCTGCACCAGGCCCACGGTGGCGGCGAAGAAGGCGGTGATGCCGCCGATGACCGTGACGAAGACCAGCGCGTCGGGCGCGAGCTCGAACAGCGGCGACAGGCGCGCCACCATGAAGACGCCGGCGGTGACCATGGTCGCGGCATGGATCAGGGCCGAGACCGGGGTCGGGCCTTCCATCGCGTCCGGCAGCCAGGTGTGGAGCAGGAACTGCGCCGACTTGCCCATCGCGCCCATGAACAGCAGCAGGCAGGTCAGGGTGAGCGCGTGCCAGTCCTGGCCGAGGAAGTGGAAATGCGCGTCCTTGAGCTCGTTCACCCGCGGGAAGATGCCGTCGAAGGCGACCGAGCCGAACAGCACGAAGACCAGGAAGATGCCGAGCGAGAAGCCGAAATCGCCGACGCGGTTGACGATGAAGGCCTTCATCGCGGCCGCGTTCGCAGAGGGCTTCTCGTACCAGAACCCGATCAGCAGGTAGGAGGCGAGGCCGACGCCCTCCCAGCCGAAGAACATCTGCACGAGGTTGTCGGCCGTCACCAGCATCAGCATGGCGAAGGTGAAGAGCGACAGGTAGGCGAAGAAGCGCGGCCGGTGCGGATCCTCCTCCATGTAGCCGACGGAGTAGAGGTGCACGAGCGTCGAGACGGTGGTGACGACGACGAGCATCACCCGGGTCAGCGTGTCGATGCGGAAGGCCCAGTCGACGGTGAGGTCGCCGGCCGTGAACCAGGTCGCGACCTGCACCCGCGTGGCGTGGTCGCCCTCGATGAACACGCCCCAGGACAGGAGCGCCGAGAAGGCGAGGCAGGCGGTGGTGACGTACTCGCAGACCCGCGCGCCGAGGAAGCGCCCGAACAGCCCGGCGATCAGCGCGCCGATGAGCGGGAAGAAGACGATCGCGTGATACATCGTGCGGTCCGGCCTCGCGGGGCAGCGGGTTTCTGGCGGAAGGACGTCGCGGGGGTCCCCGCTCAGCCCTTCATCATGCTGATGTCCTCGACCGCGATGGAGCCGCGGTTGCGGAAGAACACCACGAGGATGGCGAGCCCGATCGCGGCCTCGGCCGCGGCGACGGTCAGGACGAACAGGGCGAAGACCTGGCCGGTGATGTCGTTCAGGTAGGTCGAGAACGCGACGAAGTTGATGTTGACCGCGAGCAGGATCAGCTCGATCGACATCAGGATGACGATGACGTTCTTGCGGTTGATGAAGATCCCCAGCACGCCGAGCGTGAACAGGATCGCGGCGACCGTGAGGTAGTGGCTGAGGCCGATCATCGTGCTGTCTCCGCCCAAGTCTTCAGGGTCGCCCAAGCCGTCCGAGCCGCGGCCATCAGACCTCGACGCCCTGGCGCGAGGGCACCTTCCGGGTCTCGACCGCGTCCCCTTGGGTCCGCGCGTTCTGCAGGGCGATGTTCTGCCGCTTCACGCCGGGGCGGTCACGCAGGGTCAGCACGATGGCGCCGATCATCGCGACGAGCAGGATCAGGCCGGCGATCTGGAAGAAGTAGACGTATTCCGTGTACAGCACCCGGCCGAGGATCACCGTGTTGCTGGTGTGCTCGCCCGCCGCCACGTTGCCGAGCGGCGCCTGCACCAGGCCGGGATCGATCGTCCACGAGCCGACGACGAGCAGAAGCTCGATCAGGAACACCGCGCCGATCATCGCGCCGACCGGGAGATACTGCTGGAACCCCTGCCGGAGCTGGGCGAAATCCACGTCGAGCATCATCACGACGAACAGGAACAGCACCGCGACCGCGCCGACGTAGACCACGACCAGGATCATCGCCAGGAACTCGGCGCCCATCAGCACGAACAGGCCGGCCGCGTTGACGAAGGCCAGGATCAGGAACAGCACCGAGGCGATGGGATTGCGGGACGCGATCACCATGAAGCCCGAGGCGATGGTGAGGCCCGCGAACAGGTAGAAGAAGGCGGCGGCTGCGGTCATGCGCTTGTCGGGATCGGCCGCCGGAGCGGCCCCTTCTGCCTCATGAGAAAACGGTCCGCAAAAACGGTCCGGACCCGGCCGGCCGTCTATAGAACCCGCTCCCGCGCCGCACAACCCGCGGCGCCGGCGACGGGGCGGGGATGTCAGCGGTAGGGGGCGTCCATCGCGAGGTTTCGCGCGATCTCGCGCTCCCAGCGGTCGCCGTTCAGGAGAAGCTTCTCCTTGTCGTAGAGCAGCTCCTCGCGGGTCTCGACCGAGAACTCGAAGTTCGGCCCCTCGACGATGGCGTCGACCGGGCAGGCCTCCTGGCACATGCCGCAGTAGATGCACTTCACCATGTCGATGTCGTAGCGCGTGGTGCGGCGCGTGCCGTCGTTGCGGCGCGGGCCGGCCTCGATGGTGATCGCCTGCGCCGGGCAGATCGCCTCGCACAGCTTGCACGCGATGCAGCGCTCCTCCCCGTTCGGGTAGCGGCGAAGCGCGTGCTCGCCGCGGAAGCGCGGCCCGCGATGGCCCATCTCGAAGGGGTAGTTGATCGTCGCCTTCGGCTTGAAGAAATACTTCATCGCGAGGACGAACCCCGAGACGAACTCCTTCAGCAGAAGGCCCTTGGCGACCTGATCGAGCTTCATGCCGCGATCTCCGATTCCTGGGTGAGGCTCACGCACGACGTCACTCATGCACCTGGAGCGAGGCCGGTCAGCTTGAGCACGAAGGCGACGACGACGACCGAGGCGAGCGAAAGGGGCAGGAAAACCTTCCAGCCCAGCCGCATGAGCTGGTCGTAGCGGTAGCGCGGCACCATGGCCTTCACCATGGCGATCATGAAGAACAGGAAGCTGGCCTTGAGCGCGAACCAGATCAGCCCCGGCACCCAGGTGAAGGGCGCGAACGGGATCGGCGAGAGCCAGCCGCCGAGGAACAGCACCGTGCCGAGCGCGCACATGGTCATGATCGCCACGTACTCGCCGAGCATGAACAGTAGGTACGGCGTCGAGGAGTACTCGACCATGTAGCCGGCGACGAGCTCCGATTCGGCCTCGGGCAGGTCGAAGGGCGGACGGTTGGTCTCGGCGAGCGCCGAGATGAAGAACACGACGAACATCGGGAACAGCCACAGCCAGTACCAGCCGAGGATGCCGAGCGAGGTGTCCTGCGCGATGACGATCTTCGACAGGTTGAGCGAGCCGGCGCAGAGCAGCACGCAGATGATCACGAAGCCGAGCGAGACCTCGTAGGAGATCATCTGCGCCGCCGAGCGCAGCGCACCGAGGAAAGCGTATTTCGAGTTCGAGGCCCAGCCGCCCATCAGCACGCCGTAGACGCCCAGCGACGAGATCGCGAAGATGTAGGTCATGCCGACGTTGAGGTCGGCGAGCGCCCAGCCCTCCGCGAGCGGGATCACGGCCCAGGCCGCGAGCGCCAGCGTCGCGAAGACCAGGGGCGCCAGCAGGAACAGCGCCTTGTTGGCGCCGGCGGGAATCACCGGCTCCTTCAGCACGAACTTCAAGAGGTCGGCGAAGGACTGGAACAGGCCGAACGGGCCGACCACGTTCGGCCCGCGTCGCAGCTGCACCGCCGCCCAGATCTTGCGGTCGGCAAGCAGCGCGTAGGCGATGAAGACGAGCAGGCAGGCGAGCAGCAGGAAGCTCTTCAGCGCCAGCAGCAGCACGAGGCCCACGGTTTCCCAAGGTGTCATGGCGGCCCCTTACTCGGCGGCTTCGAGGGCGCGCCCGCGGGCGAGGCTCGAACATTCGGCGAGCACGCGCGAGGCGCGCGCGATCGGATTGGTGAGGTAGAAGTCGAGCACCGGCGAGGCGAAGGTCGCCTTCGCGACCTCGCCGCCGAGGCCGGCCAGGCGATCGACCGCCGCGACCGTGTCGCCCGGCTCGACGCTGCCGATGGCGGCCATGTGGGGGTGCTCGGCGTAGAGCGCCCGGCGCAGGGCCACCAGCGAATCGAAAGGCAGGCGGTGGCCGAGCACGTCCGAGAGCGCGCGCAGGATGGCCCAGTCCTCGCGGGCGTCGCCCGGCGGGAAGCCGGCGCGGTTGGCCTGCTGAACCCGGCCCTCGAGGTTGACGTAGGTCGCGCTCTTCTCGGTGTAGGCGGCGCCCGGCAGCACCACGTCGGCGCGGGAGGCGCCGCGGTCGCCGTGGGTCCCCTGGTAGATCACGAAGGCGCCGGCCCCGACCGTGCACTCGTCGGCACCGAGGTTGAACACCACGTCGAGGGCGCCGGGCGCGATCATGCCGGCGAAGTCGAGGCCGCCCTCCCCCGGCACGAAGCCCAGATCCAGCCCCCCGACGCGGGCGGCCGCGGTGTGCAGAACGCCGAAGCCGTTCCACGCCGGCGTGACGGCGCCGACGTCCTTGGCGAGCGCGGCGGCGGCGGCGAGCACCGCCGGGTCGGCGAGCGCCGCGGCACCGACGATCACCAGCGGACGCTCGGCGCCCTTCAGGACCTCGAGGAAGCTGTGCTCGCCCTTGGCCAAAGCCGTCAGCGTGTCGGTGCCGGCGCCGAGATAGGTGTGGGGATAGGTGAGGTCGGTGGCCTCGCCGATCAGGCCGACCGCGAGCGGCCCCATCCGCCAGCGCTTGCGGATGCGGACGTTGAGGAGCGACGCCTCGGTCCGCGGGTTGGCACCTACGAGCAGGATCGCGTCCGCCGCCTCGATGCCGGGGATCGTCGGGTTGAACACGTAGGCGGCGCGGCCCCAGGCCGGATCGAGCCGCTCGCCGCCCTGGCGGCAATCGCGGTTGGCGACGCCGAGCGCGGTCATCAGGCTCTTGAGCGCGTAGGTCTCCTCGACCCCGGCGAGATCGCCGACCAGCGCGCCGATGCGCTTGGGATCGGTGCCCTTCACCCTGGCCGCGATCGCGGCGAAGGCCTCGCCCCAGGAGGCGGGGCGCAGGCGGCCGTTCTCGCGCAGGTACGGCCGGTCGAGGCGCTGGACGCGCAGGCCGTCGACGGGGTGGCGGGTCTTGTCCGAGATCCACTCCTCGTTGATGTCCTCGTTGACCCGAGGCTCGATCTGCATGACCTCGCGGCCGCGGGCGTCGACGCGGATCGCCGAGCCGACCGCGTCCATCACGTCGACCGATTCGGTCTTCGACAGCTCCCACGGGCGGATGTTGTAGCTCTGCGGCTTGGGCACGAGGGCGCCGACCGGGCAGAGGTCGGCGACGTTGCCCTGCAGCTCCGAGCCCATCGCCTCCTCGAGGTAGCTCGTGATCTCCATGTCCTCGCCGCGGCCGATCGCGCCGAGATCCGGCACGCCGGCGACCTCGGCGAGGAAGCGGACGCAGCGGGTGCAGTGGATGCAGCGGTTCATCGCGGTCCGCACCAGCGGGCCGATGTACTTCTCCTCGACCGCGCGCTTGTTCTCGCCGTAGCGGGTCGAGTCGACGCCGTAGGCCATCGCCTGGTCCTGCAGATCGCAATGGCCGCCCTGGTCGCAGATCGGGCAATCGAGCGGGTGGTTGATGAGGAGGAACTCCATCACCCCCTCGCGCGCCTTCTTCGTCGTTCCAGAGCGCGTGAGGACCTCCGGCGGCTCGCCGTTCGGGCCGGGCCGGCAATCCTTGACCGCGTAGGCGCAGGAGGCCACCGGCTTGGGCGCGCCCTTCAGCTCGACCAGGCACATCCGGCAATTGCCGGCGATCGACAGCCGCTCGTGGAAGCAGAAGCGCGGGATCTCCGCGCCCGCCATCTCGCAGGCCTGCAGCAGGGTGAATTCGGCCGGAACATCGACCTCGATGCCGTCGACGAGGATTTTGGTCATGCGCGCTTCTCAGTGCGTCGTGTCGGCGAGATCGAGCCTGCGCTCGATCCGCTCGACCGGAAGTTCGAGACGGTCGATCCGGCGATGGACGCCCGCCAGATTCTCTTCGATGCGACGGAGGTACACGAGCCTCGGGTTGTCGGGCTGGTCGGTCATCGGCTTCACTCCGCGGCCATCGGCACCGCATCGGAATGCGGGTTGGCGCTGTAGCGGTCGATCCGCTTCTCGATCTCGGGGCGGAAATGGCGGATCAGGCCCTGGATCGGCCAGGCCGCCGCGTCGCCGAGCGCGCAGATCGTGTGACCCTCGATCTGCTTGGTGACGTCGAGCAGCATGTCGATCTCGCGCTTCTGAGCGCGGCCTTCCGCCATGCGCAGCATCACCCGCCACATCCAGCCGGTGCCCTCGCGGCAGGGCGTGCACTGCCCGCAGGACTCGTGCTTGTAGAAGTACGCGATGCGGGCGATCGCCTGGACGATGTCGGTCGAGCGGTCGAGCACGATCACCGCCGCCGTGCCGAGGCCGGAGCCGAGGTTGCGCAGGGTGTCGAAGTCCATTTTCGCGTCGATGATCTGCTCGGCCGGCACCAGCGGCACCGAGGAGCCGCCGGGGATCGAGCACAGCAGGTTGTCCCAGCCGCCGCGCATGCCGCCGCAATGCTTGTCGACGAGCTCGCGGAAGGTGATCCCGAGCTCCTCCTCGACGTTGCACGGCTTGTTGACGTGGCCGGAGACGCAGAACAGCTTGGTGCCGGTGTTGTTCTTGCCGCCCAAGCCCGCGAACCACGCGCCGCCGCGGCGCAGGATCGTGCCGGCGACCGCGATCGACTCGACATTGTTCACCGTCGTCGGGCAGCCGTAGAGGCCCATGTTGGCCGGGAACGGCGGCTTGAGGCGCGGCATCCCCTTCTTGCCCTCGAGGCTTTCCAGCAGCGCCGTCTCCTCGCCGCAGATGTAGGCCCCGGCGCCGTGGTGGACGTAGATGTCGAACGGGTAGCCGTGGACGTTGTCCTGCCCGACGAGCCGGGCGGCGTAGGCCTCGTCGACCGCCCGCTGCAGCGCGTGCTTCTCGGCGACGTACTCGCCGCGGATGTAGATGTAGCAGGCATGCGCCGCCATCGCGAACGAGGCCAGCATGCAGCCCTCGATCAGGAGGTGCGGATCGTGCCGCATGATCTCCCGGTCCTTGCAGGTGCCGGGCTCGGACTCGTCGGCGTTGACCACGAGGTAGTGCGGCCGCCCGTCCGACTTCTTGGGCATGAACGACCACTTGAGGCCGGTCGGGAAGCCGGCGCCGCCGCGGCCGCGCAGGCCCGAGGCCTTCATCTCGTCGATGATCCAGTCGCGGCCCATCTCGAGAAGGTATTTGGTGCCGTCCCACGCGCCGCGCTTCTGCGCGGCCTCGAGGCCCGGCGAGTGCAACCCGTACAGGTTGGTGAAGATACGATCCTGATCGGCCAGCATGGCTTTGGCTTTCCGTGTCTCAGGTGGCCGGGTCGGTCTTGGACGGCGCCGCGTCGGGCTTCGATGGCTCCGCGGCGGGCGCGTCCCCGCTCGCGCCCGAGGCTTCCGGCTGCGGCGGCACCGCGTCGCGCGGCAGGTCGGACTGCGCGCCCGCCTCGGCGCCGGCGGGCTCGCCCTCGAGGACGCGCTTGGCCGGCGAATCCAGGACGTCGGCGTCGGCCTTGTCGCCGGCCTTGGTCGGCGCATCGCCGTCCGCGGCGCGCTGGGCCGGGGCGTCGGCGGCCGGGCGCTCGACGGCGCGGCCGGCATCGGGCTTGGCGATCTTCGGCTCGCTCGCCGCGCGCGCCTCGGTCGAGGCGGCTTCGTCCTTGCCCCGGGCCTCCTCGCCCTCGGCCTTGCTCTTGTCCTCGAAGCGCTGGCGCCAGGCGCCGACGCGCGACCCGTCGAACAGCGTCGCGTCGGTCAGCGTCGCGGCGCCGCCCTGCGGCTCCGACGAGACGCGGCCGGTCTGCGAGCCGACCTTGACCGGACGGCCGGCGGCGAGGTCGTCCATCAGCCGGCCGAGGCTCTCGGGCGTCAGGTCCTCGTAGTAGTCCTGGTTGATCTGCACCATCGGCGCATTGCAGCAGGCACCGAGGCACTCGACCTCGAGCCAGGAGAAGTTGCCATCGGCGGACACGTGCCCCGGCGCGCCGAGGCGGGCGTGCAGCATGTCCTTCAGCTCACGCGCGCCGCAGGAATCGCACGGCACCGTGCCGCAGAGCTGGATCCAGAACCGGCCCACCGGCTCCAGCGCGAACATCGTGTAGAAGGTCGCGACCTCGAGCACGCGGATGTGCGGCATGCCGAGCTCGTCGGCCACCGCCTCGATTGCGCGGCGCGGCAGCCAGCCTCCGTTCTGCTCCTGCGCCTTCCACAGCAGGGGGATCACGGCGGAGGCCTGGCGGCCCTCCGGGTACTTCTCGATCTGGCCCTTGGCCCAGTCCGCGTTCTCCGGCGTGAACGCGAAGCTCTCGGGCTGCTCGGCGGCGGGGGCGAGCCTGCGGTTCGACATATCAGTTCTGGCCCTTCCAGCTCACCGGTCCACCTCGCCGAAGACGATGTCGAGCGTGCCGAGCACGCAGGACACGTCGGCGAGCAGGTGCCCGCGGCACATCCAGTCCATCGCCTGGAGGTGGGCGAAGCCCGGAGCGCGAATCTTGCAGCGATACGGCTTGTTGGTGCCGTCGGAGACGAGGTAGACGCCGAACTCGCCCTTAGGCGCCTCGACCGCGGCGTAGACCTCGCCGGCGGGCACGTGGAACCCTTCCGTGTAGAGCTTGAAGTGGTGGATGAGCGCTTCCATCGAGCGCTTCATCTCCCGGCGCGGCGGCGGCGCGAACTTGCCGTCGATCGAGGCGATCGGCCCCTGCCCCGCCGGCTCGCGCAGCTTGACGCAGCATTGCCGCATGATCTTCACGGATTCCCGCATCTCCTCCATGCGGATCACCTGGCGATCGTATGTGTCGCCGTTCTTCCCCACGGGGATGTCGAACTCCATCTCCTCGTAGCACTCGTAGGGCTGCGACTTGCGCAGGTCCCACGGGATGCCGGAGCCGCGCACCATCGGGCCGGAGAAGCCCCAGGCCATCGCCTCGTCCACCGAGACGATGCCGATGTCGACGTTGCGCTGCTTGAAGATGCGGTTGGACATGACGAGGTCGTCGAGGTCCTGCACTACCTGCAGGAACGGGTCGCAGAACGCCTCGATGTCGTCGATCAGCGCGGGCGGCAGGTCCTGGTGCACGCCGCCGGGACGGAAGTAGTTGGCATGGAGCCGGGCGCCCGAGGCCCGCTCGTAGAAGATCATCAGCTTCTCGCGCTCCTCGAAGCCCCAGAGCGGGGGCGTCAGCGCGCCGACATCCATCGCCTGCGTCGTGACGTTGAGGAGATGGGAGAGCAGCCGGCCGATCTCGCAGAACAGGGTGCGGATGAGCTGGGCCCGCCGCGGAACCTCGATGCCGGCGAGCTTCTCGATCGCCAGGCAGAAGGCGTGCTCCTGGTTCATCGGCGAGACGTAGTCGAGCCGGTCGAAATACGGCGTGACCTGGAGGTAGGTCTTGTACTCGATCAGCTTCTCGGTGCCGCGATGGAGCAGGCCGATATGCGGATCGACGCGCTCGACCACCTCGCCGTCGAGCTCCAGCACGAGGCGCAGCACGCCGTGCGCCGCCGGATGCTGCGGACCGAAATTGATCGCGAAGTTGCGGATGTTATGCTCGGTCATGCCTGAACTCCGGCGCTGCCGAAGGGCGAATAGCGAATAGCCAATAGCGAATAGGGGTTCGTCGTCATGATTGAGGCCCTACCTGCCGTCCGGCGATTTCTGAAGGGAGCGGATCAGCGCACGCACCATTTTGCCGAGGTCGTCGCAGCGCGCGAGCAGACCGGCGGCGGATGGCGCCTTCATGTGACCGACGCGGCTCGAGGGTATCACGTGGGTCTCGAGTTCCTTCAGCGATCCCTGTGCCACGCGCAGGAACTGGACGAACGCCCCCGGGGTCTCGCGGCCATGCCCTTCGGCGATGTTGGCCGCGATGGATGCGGCAGCGCGACGGATCTGTGACGTCAGGCCGAACGTCTCCTCACGCGGGAACGACCGCGTCTCACCGTAGCATGCTTCAGCCAGCGTCATTGCGTCCTGCCAAACCTTCAGATCCCGATAGGAGTTGATCGTCGCACGGTCCACGACCCACCCCCTATTCGCCACTCCCTATTCGCTATTCGCGCTCAAGCCGTCTTCTTCTCGTCGCCGGGAAGCACGTATTCGGTGCCCTCCCACGGCGACAGGAAGTCGAAGTTCCGGAATTCCTGGGTCAGCTTCACCGGCTCGTAGACCACCCGCGCCTCGTCCTGGTCGTAGCGGACCTCGACGAAGCCGGTGAGCGGGAAGTCCTTGCGCAGGGGGTGGCCCTCGAAGCCGTAATCGGTGAGCAGCCGGCGCAGGTCCGGGTGGCCCGAGAACAGGATGCCGTAGAGGTCGTAGGTCTCGCGCTCGTACCAGTTGGCCGCCGGGAACACCTCGATCACGGAAGGGACCGGCGTGACCTCGTCGGTGCGCACCTTGACCCGGATGCGGCAATTGTGGCGCAGGCTGAGCAGGTGGTAGACCACATCGAAGCGCTCGCCGCGGCTCGGATAGTCGGCGCCGCAGATGTCGATGAAGTTCCGGAAGGCGCAGGCCGGGTCGTCGCGCAGGAACGTCAGCGCGAAGACGATGTCCGAGGCCTGGACGATCAGCGTCAGCTCGCCGAGCGCGATGGCGCGCTCGACCACCGCCGGGCCGAGCGCCCCGGCGACGTGGTCCGACAGCGCCTGCAGCGCCGCGTCGCCAGAGACCGGCTGGGTGTGGGCGAGGATCGAGATGCCGTTGGTCATCGCGTCACCTCAGCGCTCGATCGTGCCGGTGCGGCGGATCTTCTTCTGCAGGAGCAGCACGCCGTAGAGCAGCGCTTCCGCCGTCGGCGGGCAGCCTGGAACGTAGATGTCGACCGGCACGACCCGGTCGCAGCCGCGCACCACCGAATACGAATAGTGGTAGTAGCCGCCGCCGTTGGCGCAGGACCCCATCGAGATCACGTAGCGCGGCTCCGGCATCTGGTCGTAGACCTTGCGCAGCGCCGGGGCCATCTTGTTGGTCAGCGTGCCGGCGACGATCATCACGTCGGACTGGCGGGGCGAACCGCGCGGGGCAAAGCCGAAGCGCTCGCAATCGTAGCGCGGCATCGACATCTGCATCATTTCGACGGCGCAGCAGGCCAGCCCGAACGTCATCCACATCAGCGAGCCGGTGCGGGCCCAGTTGATCAGGTCGTCGGTGGAGGTGATCAGGAACCCGCGGTCGGCGAGCTCGGCGCTGATCGTCAGAAAGGTCGGGTCGTCCGCGCCGATCGGACGTCCAGTGTTCGGGTCGACGAGCCCCTTGGCCTGCGGCGCGATCGCCGGGGCGCGGGACAGTTCGGGAGTGAAGGCCATGGATGCCTCAGGAGCGGACGGGCGGGGCGACGACGCGGGCTAATCCCATTCGAGGGCGCCCTTGCGCCACTCGTAGACGAAGCCGACGGTGAGGACCCCGAGGAAGGCCATCATCGACCACATGCCGAACCAGCCGAGATCCCCGAACGTGATGGCCCAGGGGAACAGGAAGGCGACTTCGAGGTCGAAGATGATGAACAGGATGGCGACGAGGTAGAACCGCACGTCGAACTTCATGCGGGCGTCGTCGAAGGCGTTGAAGCCGCACTCGTAGGCCGAGAGCTTTTCCGGATCCGGGCTCGAATAGGCCACCAGGAACGGGGCCACCAGGAGAGCCGCCGCGATGAACAGCGATACGCCGAGGAACACGATGAGCGGCAGGTAATCCGCCAGGAGACCGGTCATGCGACACCTCTCACGCGCTGGACTGCGCCGCCCTGAGTTTCACCGAACGGCGATATGGAATTGCTCCAATGCCAGAGTGCGCGCGGGCCGAGGCTTAGTCGAGCCGACCCGGTGAAACAAGCCGTTTGCGCGTCGCACAATCGCGGCTTGAGACAGACAGGTGGCGCTGTGTCAGGCCTTCGCCAACACGGCAGATCGGCGCAGGCCCGGCAAGGTCCGAGCCGGCCCGGCGGCACCGGGATCGGGCCATGCGGACAATCGCGCTCCGCGTGGCAAGCTCGCGCTTGACACTCCCTGCCCCCCCACATAAACCCCCGCTCGTCGCCGAGGCCCACCGGGCCTTCGAGCGGATGCGCCGTGCGGGCGTAGCTCAGTTGGTTAGAGTGCCGGCCTGTCACGCCGGAGGTCGCGGGTTCGAGTCCCGTCGCCCGCGCCACGTTTCCTCCCTCCCCATCCAGACCGAATCAGCCCTCCGGCTTCGTGCCGTCGAGGGCTTTCCGCGTTCGGCTCTAGCCCGGCAGAACAAGGGTCGCGCGCAGGCCGCCGAGGCCGGACCGGTCGAGCGTCAGGCCGCCGCCGTAGAGCTCGGCCAGCTCCAGGGTGATCGACAGGCCGAAGCCGTTGCCCGGCACGCTCTCGTCGAGCCGCTGCCCGCGGCGCAGGACGGACGCCGCCTCGGCCGGATCGAGGCCCGGCCCGTCGTCCTCGACGCGAATCGCCACCGCCCCCTCGGCCGGGGCCGCCGAGACGCGGACCTCGCCGCGGCACCACTGGCAGGCGTTGTCCATCAGGTTCCCGAGCATCTCGTCGAGGTCCTGCGCCTCGCATCCCACGGCCAACCCCTCGGCGAGGTTTGCCTGGATCCGCACGCCCTTGGCCGCATGCAGCCGCCCCAGCGTCGCGGCGAGGTCCCCGACAGGGCTCGCGAGGTCGATCCGGCCGCGGGCCGTGCCTTCCAGCGCCGCGGCGCGCGGCCGGCGCAGGTGGTGGCGGACCTGCCGATCCATCGAGCCGACGAGGTCGCTCAAGGTGCCGTCGGCGTCGCGGGCCGGGTCGGCGAGCGCCAGGGTCAGGGTGGCGAGCGGCGTCTTGAGGCCGTGGGCGAGGTTCGCGACATGGGTGCGGGCCCGCTCGAGGTTGGCCGCGTTCTGGTCCAGCAGCGCGTTGAGCTCGGCGACCAGCGGCCGGATCTCCGTCGGCTGCGCCACCGGCACCCGCTCGCGCCGCCCGGCACGCACCTCGGCGAGGTCCGCGCGCAGGCGCTGCAGCGGCGCGAGGCCGAGGCGCACCTGCGCCAGCACCCCGCCGATCAGGCAGAGGCCGAGCACCGCGAGCGCCAGCGCCAGCGTGGTCAGGGCCTCGCGCAGCGGCCCGCGCAACGCCGCGGCGGGCGCGGAGGCGGCGATGACGGTCGGCGCGCCGCCGTCCTCCGCCGGCAGCGTCAGGACGCGCAGGATCAGGCCGCGTCCGTTCGCATCGGTCGCGTCGGCGGGCTGCGGCCGCTCCGACCCGTCGTCGGGACGGGGGCCGGCCGGCACGGGCAGCACGTCGCTGCCGAGCGAGGCGGAGCGCAGGCGCGTCCCGCCGCGCCGCACCTGCCAGGCCCAGCCCGAGCCCGCGCGGTCGAAGGGCGGCGCGTCGAAGTCGCGGGCGAGGCGCGGACCGTCGGGGCCCTGCTCCAGCCCGGAGCGGATCGCCACGATCTGCGCGTCGAGCCGGCCGTCGATCTGCCCCCGCACGAAACGGTGGAGGATGAAGCCGATCGCGATGCCCGCCACGACCAGCGCGACGGTGACGAGGACGAAGGCGGCCGCGAGCAGGCGGCGCGCCAGCGAGCCCGTGCGCGGTGCGCCTACTAGCCGGGATTCGTGCGCCATCAGGCGGCGTCCGCGTGCAGGCGCCAGCCGTGGCCGCGCACCGCCTCGATCTGGGCCGGCGCGATCTTGCGGCGCAGGCGCGTGATGATGACCTCGACCGAGTTCGAGTCGACGTCGGCGTCGCCGTCATAGACCCGCTCGATCAGTTGCAGGCGGGGCACCACCGCGTCCTTGCGCAGCATCAGGCAGGACAGCACCCGCCATTCGAGCCCGGTGAGCTTCAGGGGCAGGCCGTCGCGCTCGAAGGCGCCCAGCCCGGGGTCGAAGCTCAGCGGCCCGCAGACGAGCCGGCTCGCGCCGCTGGCCTGGGCGCGGCGCACCAGCGCCCGCAGGCGGATCACCAGTTCCTCGGTGCGGAACGGCTTGACGAGATAGTCGTCGGCGCCGGCCTTGAAGCCCGCGACCTTGTCGCTCCAGCCGTCGCGGGCGGTGAGGATCAGCACCGGGAGCGTGCGCCCCGCGGCGCGCCACGCCTGCAGCACGGAGACGCCGTCGCGCTTGGGCAGGCCGAGGTCGAGCACCACCGCGTCGTAATCCTCGGTCTCGCCGAGATGCTGCGCGTCCTCGCCGTCGCGCGCGTGGTCGAGGGCGAAGCTTTCCGCGCGCAGGGCCTTCGCGATCTCGGCGCCGAGCGCGGCATCGTCCTCGACCAACAGGACTTTCATGGTTCTCGGCACCTTCGGGGAACGGGCGTCGGGGGTTAGGCCGGCTGGTTTAACCGGGGCTGAACCGCGCGGTTCAGGGTGGATTGGCGGGCCTCTCCTAGAACGCCGTCAACCCGAAAGGGCCCAACCGAACAGGTCACGTTTCATCATGAGCAACGAACAGGTCATCGACGGCACCGCCACCGAGGTTCGCCAGGCCGCCGCCGAGGGAGCCGCATCGAGACCCGCACGCCGCCTGCCCCGCCGCACCCTCGTCGTCGGGGCGATCGCCGCGCCGCTGGCGCTCGGCGCCGTCGGCCTCTCCCTGGCGCAGAACGGCGCGCCCTCGACCACGCCGATCGCCCCGGTGGCGATCTCGGCGCTGGTGCCGTCGGGCGGCATCGCCGCCAAGGGCGAGGTCGCCGAGATCTTCGGCAACAAGTTCGTGCTGCAGGACGGCACCGGGCGGGCGCTGGTCGAGACCGGGCGCCAGGGCGAAGACGGCAAGCTCGTCGCCAAGGGCGAGACCGTCACCGTGCAGGGGCGCTTCGAGAACGGGTTCCTGCACGCGGCGGTGCTGACCCACGGCGACGGCAACCGCGTGCTGCTCGGCCCGGCCGGCGGCCCGCCCCCCGGCACCCTCGACTGGGCGAAGGACAAGGTCGGGCTCGGGCCCAACCCCGACGTGCCGGCGCTGACCGCCTCGGTGCAGGCGGCCGGCTACTCGGACGTCCGCGTCACCGGCCGCGGCCCGCGCCACCTCGAGGTCGCCGCCAAGGGCCAGGACGGGCGCGAGCGCCAGCTCCATGTCGGCTTCGACGGTCAGATCCGCGAGAAGCGCGTGTTCTGAGGTCGTCGGCCGCGCCGCCGATCCGGCGGCGCGGCACGATCCTCGCCTCGACGGGCCCGGCGCGATGCAACCGATCCCGCCCTGCCGCGTCTTGGCGAGAGACGGACCGCACGCGAGACACCCGCAAGGAGCCTGCCCCAGATGGAACCGATGAAGCCGATGGAACCGATGAAGCCCATGGAACCCATGAAGCCGATGAAGGGCATGGAGCCCTGGTGGCCGGAGGACCTCGGCCAGCCCTCGACCAGCGGGGCGCAGAACGGGATGAAGTACGCCTTCTTCCCCGAGAAGCACCGCCTGCTGATCGAGCAGGACGGCAAGACCACGACCTACGACAGCGGCGACCACAAGATCGGCGGCGTCTCGCAGCAGGACGGCGGATCCAAGTCGCTGACCTTCACCAGCCAGAACGGCGACGTCGACCTCGGCTCGCTGAAGAAGGTCGATTGATCGCGGGCGGGCGGGCTTCGGCCCGCCTGCGTGGACAGCCCGGCGCCGGGCCTCTATGCGCTCGGCCCACATGAACGTGCGCTTCACAGAGAGAACCGCGCCGGGCGCCTTTCCCTGCCCCCCTGCTCCGCAGGGTACCCTTCCCCGCAAAGGGGAGAGGGAGAGGTGCGTTCCGCCGATCCCGAGGACACCCCGTTGCGCACGCTGATCGATCTCGTGCGCGCGATGCGGGCCCGCGACCGGCGCCGGCTCGCGCTGATCGCCCTGGGGCTGGCCGGCGCAGGGCTGCTCGAGGTGGTCGGCGTCGCCTCGGTGATCCCGTTCCTGACGCTGGTCGGCGATCCCGCGGCCGCCACCCGCCTGCCCTACCTCGCGCAGATCCGCGACACGCTCGGGCTGTCGGACGACCGCAGCTTCCTGATCGCGGCCGGGATGGCGGCGCTGCTCGCGATCCTCGTGACCGCGGTGGTCAACGCCGCGCTGACCTACGCGCAGCTCTTGTTCACCCATCTCACCGGCTACGGCTTCGCCCGACGGCTGCTGTTCCGCTACCTCGCCCGCGAAAAGCTGTTCTTCACCCAGGGCAACAGCGCGGAGCTTGCCAAGAACGTGCTCTCGGAGACCGACCGCCTGGTCGTCGGCGTGCTGACGCCGGCCACCGTCGTCGCCTCCCGCGCGATCTCGGCCCTCGCGGTGATCGGCTTCCTGCTGGTCTACGCGCCGCGCCTGGCGCTGATCCTCGGCGGCGGCTTCGGCGGGCTCTACGTCGGCATCTACCTAGTGATGCGCGCGCGCCTCGCCTCGCTCGGCGCCCGCTCGGTCGCCGACAACGCCCAGCGCTACCGCGTGGTGCAGGAGACCCTGGGCGCGCTCACCGAGCTCAAGCTCTACGGCCGGGCGGACGCCTTCGCCGGCAAATTCGACGCCCCGGCCCGCGCCTATGCCAAGGCCACCGCCGAGAGCCTGCTGACGGGGCAGATGCCGCGCTTCGTCATCGAGGCCCTGGCCTTCGGCGGCGTCATCGTGGTGGTGCTGTTCGCCCTCGCCCAGGGGCTCGACACCGCCGGCATCCTGCCGCTGCTCGGGCTGTTCGCCTTCGCCGGATACCGGATGCTGCCGGCCTTCCAGAACATCTTCAACTCGCTGGCTCTGCTGCGCTTCTACCTGCCGGCGGTGCGGGTGATCGTCGACGACCTCGACGGCGAGAGCGAGAGTTCGCCGCGGACCGACGCACGGCTGCCGTTCCGCGACGCGATCCGCCTGGAGCGGGTCGGCTTCGCCTACGCGCCCGGGCGGGCGGCGCTCGCGGACGTGAGCCTGACGATCCGGGCCAACACCACCGTCGGCCTCGTCGGGCGCACCGGCTCGGGCAAGTCGACCCTGGTCGGCCTGATCCTCGGCATCCTGCCGCCGGATGCCGGCCGCATCACCGTCGACGGCACGCCCTTGGATTCACAGGCCCTGCCGGCCTGGCAGAACCGGATCGGCTACGTCCCGCAGGACGTGTTCCTCGTGGACGGGACGGTGGCCGAGAACATCGCGCTGGGCCTCGAGCCGGTCGACCGCGCGGCGGTGGAGCGGGCGGCGCGGCTCGCCGGCGCGCACGACTTCGTCGCCGCCCTGCCCGAGGGCTACGACGCCCGCGTCGGCGAGCGCGGCGCGCGCCTCTCCGGCGGCCAGCGCCAGCGCATCGGCATCGCCCGCGCGCTCTACCACGACCCCGACGTGATCGTGTTCGACGAGGCGACCTCGGCGCTGGACGGCGAGACCGAGGGCGCGGTGATGGCCGCGCTCGACGCGCTCGCCGGCCAGCGCACGCTGATCATGATCGCCCACCGCCTCACCAGCCTGGAAGCGGCCGACACGGTCCACGTGCTCGACGGCGGCCGCCTCGTGGCGTCGGGCCCGCTTCACGCGGTGACGCAGCATGTCGGGGCGGCCGCGTGAGCCGGGCGCCGACGAACCCACCCCGATCCGGAGCCGATGCCCCATGCCCGATCCGATCCACCTGAAGGCCGCCGACGGCACCACCGCGACCCTGACGCTCGCCGGCGCCGAGCCGGTGTCGTGGCGGGTGGGCGGCACCGAATACCTCTGGAGCGGCGATCCTGAGCACTGGAACCGGCACGCGCCCTGGCTCTTCCCGGTGGTCGGCGCCTCCGCCGGCGGGATGGTCCGGGTCGACGGCCGGACCTATCCAATGGCCCAGCACGGCTTCGCCCGCGACCTGCCCTTCGCGGTGGTGGAGCGGACGGACGAGGCCGTCACCCTGCGCCTGACCGAAACGGCCGAGACGCTGGCGCACTATCCCTTCCGCTTCCGCCTCGACATCACCGCGCGGGTGCGCCCCGCCGGGCTCGACTTCGCCATCGCGGTCCACAATCCGGGCGAGACCGCCCTGCCCTATGGGCTCGGCTTCCACCCGGCCTTCCCCTGGCCGTTCGCGGGCGGGACGCGCGCGGCCGGCGGCGGCTACGCGGTCGCGTTTGAGCGGGCCGAGCGCGCCAGCGTCCCCGAGGTCGGCCCCGGCGGCCTGCTGCTGCGCGAGGAGCGCCCGATCCGCCTCGAGGGCAACGTCCTGCCCCTCGATCCGGCGCTCTTCACCGAGGCGCTGGTGTTCCGCGACGCGCTGAGCCGCACGATGCGATTCACCGGGCCGGGCGGGCGGGCGATCCGGATGGCGGTCGAGGATTTTCCGCACCTCGCCGTGTGGACGAAGCCGACCGCGCCGTTCCTGTCGCTCGAAGCCTGGACCGGGCATGCCGACTGGGCCGGATTCTCGGGCGAACTCGCCGAGCGCGATGCGCAGCGCCTGCTGGCGCCCGGCGCCACCGCCGATCACGGCATCCGCCTCACCCTGGAGGGGTGAGGCCGTGCGGGTCTGGGTGGCGCGGCCGGAGCCCGGCGCCGCACGCACCGGCGAACGCCTGGCGGCGCTCGGCCACCTGCCCCTGGTGGCGCCGGTGCTGGTGGTGCGCCCCACCGGCGCAGCCCTGCCGCCGGGCCCGTTCGACGGGCTGATCCTCACCAGCGCGAACGCCCTCGACGCGCTGCTCGCGACGACCGAGGCGGCCACCCTGCGCGGAATCCCGGTCTTCGCCGTCGGCCCGCGGACGGCGGCGCTCGCCGAAGCGCGGCTCGGCGCGGTGACGGCGGGGACGGGCGACGCCGCCGCGCTCGCAGCGATCGTGCAGGGATCCGTCGCGCCGGGGGCATCCCTGCTCCACGTGGCCGGCGCGGAGCGCAAGGCGGAACCCGCCGCCCGGCTGACGGCCGCCGGCTACCGGATCGCGACGCACGTCGCCTACGCGGCCGAGGCGGTGGCGCACCTGCCGGACCCGGTCTTCGCGGCCTTCGCCGCCGTCCCCGGAGGGCTCGACGCCGCCCTGCACTATTCCCGCCGCAGCGCGCGCGTGGCGCATCGATTGTCGGAAGCGGCCGGACACGGCGGAGCTTTCCGCGCGTTGAGGCATTACTGCCTGTCGGACGACGTGGCCGCAGCCCTGGACCAAGCCGGGGTCGCGGCCCATTTCGTCGCTGGGCGACCGCGCGAGGACGACCTCCTCGCCGGCCTGTCCTAACATCGCCGCGCCGCCGTCAGATCGGGTCTCGCCCGGGCGGAAGCGGCGGTGATAGGTAGGCGCCGCCCGCACCGGCGCGGGTCGTGAGGAACGTTAGGATCGGGGCGCGCGGCACAGCCGCCGCGCCCGGGACGTCGAGACGGGAGAGACAACGGCCGTGAAGCCACCATCCAACGACGCCGACCGTCCGAATTCCGGCTCCCAGGCTCCGGGTGCCGCGAAGAACGGTGCCCCGAGCTCGACCGCCCCCCAGACCCAGGGCGGCAAGCCCGGAACGGCGTCGACGCCGCAGGGCCGTCCGCCCGAGACCCTGCCGCCGGGCGTCCACGTCAAGTCGGAGCCGGCCAAATCCGAGACCGGCAAGCCCGATACGGCCAAGAACGATACGGCCAAGCCCGACACCATCAAGCCCGATACGGCCAAGGCCGCCGTTCCGTCGTCCTCGGCCCAGGCGCCGAAGCCGGAGGCCGGCCGCGCCGATCCTCCGATCACCGCCGGGCCGACGAAAGCCGAGCCCGGCCGCCCGGCCCAGCCCTCCGCCGATCCGGCGAAGCTCGACGCCAGGCCTGCCGGCGGGGCGGGCGCCGCCTCTGCAGCGTTCCCGAGCAAGCCCGCGACAGAGGCGGCCAAGCCCGGGATCGCCGGCGCGCCGGGCGGCCCGTCCGCGGCGAAGGAGGTGGGGAAAGCCGAGCCGGGCAAGCCGGACCCGGCGAAGCCCGAGTTCGGCCGGTCCGGGGCCGGTACCGCCGCCGAGCCGCCGAGATCCGCCAGCGGCGCCACGGCGGGCGGGCCGCGGCCCTCCGGCGCCCTCACCGATGGACCGATCATCGACCTCAAGGCCAAGCGCGTCGAGGACGCCGGGGCGAACAAGGGCGACGTCCGCGGCGACGCCAAGGCCGCCGCGGCGGGAGCCGCGGGGGTCGCGGCCGGCATGGCGGCGTCCGGTCCCAAGCCTGCTTCCGACGGCAAGGCAGCGTCCGACGCCAAGGCCGGCGCCAAGCCGGCGGGCTCCGGCAGCACCCCGCCGCGGGTCGGCCCGGCCGAGGCGCCCGCCGCCCGCGGGCCGGGCTTCGGCTCGGTGGCGACCGCCGGACTTCTCGGCGGCGTGATCGGCGCCGGCCTGCTCTTCGCGGTGGAGCGCGCCGGCATCCTCGGCAATGCCGGCGACGACGCCCGCCTGAACGCCCTCGACCAGCGCATCTCCGGCCAGCTCACCGGCCTCGACCAGCGCATGGCATCGTTGAGCCCACGCGACGCGGTCGCCGCCCTCGACAAGCGCGTCGCCGCCAACGAGGCGACGCTGAAGCCGCTGCCCGACGCGGTGAAGGCGGCGGAGGCCGCGGCCAGGCAGGCGCTGGACCGTGCCTCCGGCGCGACGGCCGCGCCCGCCGAGGGCCAGGGCACGACCCCGGCGGCGGCCGCCCAGGCCGCTCTTCCGGCCGACATCGCCGCCCGGCTCGACAGCCTGGACCAGCGCGTCTCCGCCCTGCAGGAGGAGCCGGGCCGCGACCAGGCTGGCGATTCCCGCCTCGGGGTGGCCCAGGCCGGCGGCGACCCCAAGCAGATCGCCGCCCTCGACGGGCGCGTGAAGGCGCTTGAGGACAAGGCACCCGACAAGGCGGCGCGCGCGCCGGCCGTCGACCTCGCGCCGAAGCTCGCCACGCTCCAGGGCGAGGTCGAGGCGCGCACCAAGGCGAACGCCGAGGCCGACCAGGCCCTCGGCCAGCGCCTCGATGCCCTGCAGAAGACCCTCGACGAGCGGGTGAAGGCCGCGACCGAGGCGGTGCAGACGGCAACGCAGGCGAGCCGCGAGGCGGCCGAGGCCGGCAGGAGCACGGCCGAGTCGGCGACCAAGGCCCTCGACCGGCGCCTGCAGGATCAGGCCGACAAGATCGCCACCCTCGACAAGGCGGTGGCGCTTCGGGCCGAGGCCAGCACCGTCCAGGCCGCGTTGAAGGTCGTCACCGCCGACCGGATCGCCGCCGCGCTGGAGGCCGGCGTCCCGTATGCCGAGCCGCTGGCGACCCTGCGCAAGCTCGAGACCGGCGACGCGAGCCGCGTCGACGCCCTGGCGCCGTTCGCCGACAAGGGCGCGCCGACCGCGGACCAGCTCGCCGCCGCGTTCCGCCCGATCGCCGACAAGGTCGCCGCCGCGCGCAAGGCCGCCGCCGCCAAGGAGGTCGCCGCCAACGGCGACCTCAAGAGCCGCTTCCTCAGCATCGCGGACTCGATCGTGCAGGTCCGCAAGGTCGATGCGCCGCCGGCCGCCGAGGAGGCTGCCGCCAGCGATCCGACGGCGAAGGTGCAGGCGGCCCTCGACCGCGGCGCGCTGATCGAGGCGTCGCAGGCCTACGAGGCGATGCCGCAGGATCTGAAGGCGCAGGCCGGCGATTTCGGCGCGACGCTGAAGGCGCGGGCCCAGGCGGCCCAGGCGGCCCAGGCGCTGCTCTCCGACGCGTTCAAGGGTCTGCCGACGACCGCGCCGACCGCCAAGCCGTGATCGCCCCCCAGAGGTGATCGCAGAGACACGCCATCCTACGGGGGCGGCCATCGCCCCCGCCCACATCCTCGTCGCGACGCGACGCCGTCCTCGCGGCTGACAGGAGTACCCGACCTCATGTGGCGCGCTCTCGCCTTCCTGGCCCTGCTTGCCGTCGCCGCCTTCGGGGCGGTGTGGATCGCCGACCGACCCGGGTCGGTCACCATCGTGTGGAACGGCTACGAGGTGGCCACGAGCCTCGCCATCGCCCTCATCGGCGTCGGCATCGCGGCGATCGCGCTCGGCCTCGTCTGGGCCGTGGTCCGCGGCATCATCACCCTGCCGGACACCCTGGTGAACGGCTCGCGCGAGCGCCGCCGGGCCAAGGGCTTCACCGCCCTGTCGCGCGGCATGGTCGCGGTCGGGTCGGGCGATCCCCTCGCCGCCCGCCGCCATGCGGGCGACGCCGAGCGCCTGCTCGGCGCGGAACCGCTGACCCTGCTGCTCAAGGCTCAGGCGGCGCAGATCTCCGGCGATCGGCAGGCGGCCGAGAGCGCGTTCCAGCGCATGGTCGACGACCCCGAGACGCGGGTGCTCGGCCTGCGCGGCCTGTTCGTCGAAGCGCGCCGACGCGAGGACGACGTCTCCGCCCGCGCCTACGCGGCGGAGGCCGCACGCCTCGCCCCCAGCGTCACCTGGGCGAACGACGCCGTGCTGGAGGCGCAATGCGCCGACGGCGACTGGGGCGGCGCGCTCGAGATCGTCGAGCGCCGCGGCTCCCTCGGGCTGATCGACAAGGCGGAGGCGCGGCGCCAGCGTGCCGTCCTGCTCACCGCGATGGCGCAGGTGCGCGAGGCCGGCGAGCCGGAGGCGGCGACCGAGCGCGCGCTCCAGGCGGTCAAGCTCGCGCCCGATCTCGTTCCCGCCGCCAGCATCGCCGGGCGCCTGCTCGCCCGCCGCGGCGATCTGAAGAAGGCGGCCAAGATCGTCGAGGCCGCGTGGAAAGCCAATCCGCACCCGGACCTCGCCAAGGTCTACCTCAACCTGCGCACCGGCGATTCCGTGCGGGACCGCCTGGCGCGGGCCGAGACGCTGGCCAAGCTCTCGTCCTGGGCCCCCGAGGCGCGCCTCGCCCTGGCGCAGGCCGCGTTCGACGCCCGCGACTTCGAGAAGGCCCGCGAGGCGATCCGGCCCCTGCTCGACGACGGCCCGAGCGTGCGCACCTGCCTGATGATGGCGCGGATCGAGGAGACCGAGCACGGCGCCGGCTCGGGCCGCGCCCGCGAATGGCTCGCCCGCGCCGCGCATGCCCCGCGCGATCCCGTCTGGATCGCCGACGGCGTCGCCTCGCCGACCTGGGAGCCGATCTCGCCGGTCTCCGGCCGCATCGACGCCTTCGTCTGGCAGGCGCCGCCGAACCTGCTCGCCGGCCAGGAGCCGTTCGAGACGCCGGCGCCGGACACCGACACGGTCGCCCTCGCGGCGCCCCACGCCGCCGCGCCTGCGGCCGCGAGCACGATGGCGCCCGCTCCCGCCGCCGGGCCCAAGCCGACGACCACCATCCCGGCCGGCATCACGCCGGCGAGCGTTGCGCGGGTGCCGGCCGAGGCCGACAAGCCTGCCGTCGCCGAACCCGGGCCGATGCCGGCCGGCGCTGCGAACCCCGTGGTGCTGCCGCAGCCGCGTCCCGCCGGTCCGCCTGCAACCGGTTCGCCCGCAACGGCACGCGAGGACGCCGAGGCCAAGGCCCGTCGCTTCGGCTGATCGTTCCCGCGCCGCCTGGCCCCGCCGGGCGGCCGGCGGGTGCGACACGGGCATGGCGTCGGGCTTCATCGAACGGCCATATCGCCACGGCAAGATACATCCTGTGGTAGGCTCCGACGCGCGGCACCGTTCTGCGCTACGGTGCGTTTGACCCACGAAACGACCAACCTTTGGTGGTGAAGACGGCTGCAATCGGCGGTACGCCCGCTTCCCAGGGCAGGTCCGATCGATTATTTGCCGGATAACTTTTCCTCCGAGAGGCCCCACCACTGTTCCAGTTCCGTTCCGGCCCAGCACACCGCATCGTTCCCTCCGCGATCGGGCCGCACGCCTCGGAGCGCTGGAACCGCATCGGAGCGCCCGCATGGCGCCGACGCGCATGACGACGATGCCGCTCGACGACGAGCGCGAGGCGCGGCCGCAGGTCGGCGCGCTGCCGTTCCGGCGCGAGCCCGACGGCAGCTACAGCGTGCTCCTCGTCACCTCCCGCGAGAGCCGGCGCTGGGTGATCCCGAAGGGGTGGCCGATGAAGGGGCGCAAGCCCTTCGAGGCGGCGGCCCGCGAGGCCTACGAGGAGGCCGGCGTGATCGGCCAGATCGGCAAGCGGCCGCTCGGCTTCTACCTCTACCAGAAGCGCCTGAAGAACCGCGACGCGGTGCTGTGCCAGGTGAAGGTGTTTCCGCTCGAGGTGCGCAAGCACCGCAAGACCTGGCCGGAGCAGCACCAGCGCGAGCAGCGCTGGTTCACCCCCGCGGACGCCGCCGAGGCGGTGACCGAGCCGGGCTTGGCCGCGATCATCCGCGCGGCGCTGAAGCGCGACGGCCGCCCCAAAACGTGATCCACCCGGTCGATTGCGCCCTCGGGACCGCCAAGCGCGATTGCCAAGCCGCCGTCGATCCCTTAAAGCCCCTCTCGGTCGGACGGAGACGCCCCCTCGCGGGCCTCGGATCGCCGTTGCTGCGGTAGCTCAGTGGTAGAGCACCTCATTGGTAATGAGGAGGTCGTGGGTTCGATCCCCCCTCGCAGCACCATCAATCCACGCCTCCGATGAGCACTGAGATCGACCGGTAGGGCGTTGTCCCCCGGGCACGCTTTTTCGCATGGGCAGAACGCGGGCGAGCCAAGCTCCCCCTGCCCGATCGACATCCCCGAACACCACCTTGTCGGGACCGTCTCGTTCCCGGTCGGCTTGGGTGCCGGCTTGGGCCGCGGCGGAGGCGACGGATCGCTCTCGGCAGCGTGGTCACGGACCGGTGCGCCCCGGCTCGCGGATCGGGCGCGGATCGGCCCATGCCGATCGTGCCATCGCCCATGCCGCCGGCCGGAAAATCGGCGCGGATGCGCGGGCGGTCAGGGGCGGGGGGCACGTGTTGCGCCCCGCGAACGCAAGACCCTTACTTGTTGGTCCGGCCCTGGTGGTTCGGATCGATCCCGCCGTCGAGCTTCGTCTCGTTGGCCGTGTCGCCCTCCACCGTCGAGTCCGCCTCGATGTCCTCGATGTCGTGACCCGTCAGGCCTCGGGACTGGCCGATCCCCGGATTGCCCTTCAGATCGGCATCGGTCGGCGTATCGGTCTTCGGGTGCTTGTTCGACATGGGTGCTCCAATCGGTCGGCCGGCGCGAAGCCTGCGCCGCAGCCTCGGGACATGGGGAGCAAACCCCGGGTCGAAACGGCCGTTCCGATCGCCCGGCGCGGAGCGACCCTCGGCCGCGCCGCACGGTGCGCGGGTGTCGGCTCGCGTACGCCGACCGTGCTCCCGAGAAAGCCGCCGATCGATCGCCAGCGGGCGGGAGAAGGGATCGCCGTCGGCCTCATCGCGGGGCGAAGCAAAGCCCGCACGGCCGAGACGTGCCGTCCGGCCCGCCCACGGCCGCCTGATGATCCGGCGCCCGCGATGGCCGTGGCCGCGCTCCGTCAGAGCTGCCCGCGGACGTAGCCGCGCGAGACCAGCCGGTCCCGCCGCAGCGACCGGCGCTCGGCCTCGGCCAGGTCTGCGAGCGCGTCCTCGACCACCTGTACCAGCGCGATCCAGGCATCGCCGCGGGCGGCCCTCCGGTAGGCCAGCGCGATCGTCTCGGCCTCGGTGAGCCGGATCTCCACAGGCGGTTGGTGGGGCTGGGGGTGCATCGCGGCTCCGAGTTGTCCAAGAACATACAAGGAACAAATAGCAAGCGGGCCGACGGTTCAACCATGGCGAGCACGGTGGGCCACGGAACGGTGAGATGCTGTGGAGGGCGGGGTAGAAGGCCAATGCCGACACCGCTTTACCGTTTCCACTGCACGAACGGCTTCGACCTCGTGGCCGATCTCCAGGGCAGGCGGCTGCCGACCTGGGCGCTCATGCGCCTCCACGCCGAGCGGGTCGCGATCGACCTAATGCTCGGCAGCGCGCGGCGCGATTGGTCGGCCTGGACGGTCGAGATCTACGATGCGGCGGGCCGGCACGTGATCTCGAAGCCGTTCGTGGACATTCTCGAGAGCCGATCGGAACGGAAGAAATAGTTTCTGTTTTTCGCTGCCGAATGGCCTCGAACCAGCGACAGCGCAGAAGATTGACTTGTCATGGAGGCAGCCATGACAGCAAAGCGCATGATCCTATCCACCCTTGTGCTGTGTATCCTTCCCGCGGCGACGGCGACCGCTCAGACCGGCGAGATCCGGACCGGTGCGATCCCGCCCGTCAACGAGAAGGCGGTGACGACGACCGCCGTCGGGCAGACCAAAAAGCCGAGCCGTGTTGCGGGCTCGGTATCGGACCGATCGGGATCACCCGGCGACGTCGGGGACGGCATGATCCGGAACATCTGTATCGGGTGCGAGCCGGATCGCAGCACGCTCGACACGGTGACGACGAACGTTCCCCCCAGGACCGGGGGCGAAACCTGGAATACGAAGCTCGAGCGGCTTCGCAAGTTGCCCGAACCCAGCAAGCAGGGCGACCTCGATACCTTCTCTCTCGCTTCGGCCCATCGCGAGCGAGCGGAATCGGTGCAGGAGAAGACCAACGGCCTGTGGCAATCGTGGCTGGTCTCCGTGTGCGAGGGCTGCGGAGACCAGAAGCCGGCCAAGGCCTGGAACCTGCAGGATCGGCCCTCCTTCCGGCTTGGATCGGTCACGCCGGATCGTCCGGAGGGCGACGCGTCGTCCGAGAAGATGCGCCCGGCCGAGCCGAGGCAGGTCGCCGTCCACCATCACGGCGCCTTCGAGGCGGACCTCTCCCCCGAGAACGTCGGCTCGATCAGGCGCATGCCGCAACGCTGATCCGATCGGCTCCCCCTCTCGTCCGCAGCCACTTGGTCCCAGTGCGGACCATCCGCTCGCCCGTCCTCGCGACGGTCGCAGCCTGCACGCGCTCGTCCCCCCTGGGCCGGCGGTCGATTTGCCGAGCGAACGGCGGCTCGGCGTTTCGTCGCACGCGGCGGGGGCGCCCGAACCGTGATCTATGCGGGCGGTTGCCGCGTGACCACGAGAGAGGATGTGATGATGTCGAACCCAGCCAAGGGTCGGTCCGGCGACGGTCAGCAGCACGAGACGACGAGCGCGCAGGCCGAGCGGGCGGCCGAGGTGCAGCGGGCCGGAAGCGCCGAGGCGGGGGCCGGCCACCCCGAGGTTCTCGAAGGCGGCAAGGCGGAGGCGCCGACGGAGGGCAAGGGGCAGCCGAAATCCGCGGCCTCGAACGCGCCGGCCGGTGCGACGAGCGACGCCGCCACCAGCTCGGCGACGGTCGGGAAGGCCGAGAAGGAGGCTGCAGCCGCGGCCGGCGCCGGCAAGGCGCAGCACGGGCGCGGGCACCGCAAGGCGGAGTAGCACGCTCTCGCCGGGCGATCCGGCCCCGTCCCGATCCGCCCACGGGACGGGGCGTCGAACGGCGTCAGGCCGGCTCGGCGGCCGTCTTGGCGTTGCCTTTGCGGCCACGCGTCTTCGGAGCCGGCGTCGGCGCTCCTTCGGCCTGGGACGCCTCTACGGCCTTGGGCGACTCGGCGGCTTTGGGCTTGCGTCCGCGCGCCTTCGGAGCCTCGGCGGTCGCCTCGACCGCTGCGGCGGCCGCGGGCTGCTTCCGCCGCTGCTGACCGAGGCCGAGCGAGCGCGCCAACGCCGAGCGCGTGGCGGAGTAGTTCGCCGAGGTCGACGGGTAGTCCGCCGGCAGGCCGTAGCGGGTCCTGTACTCCTCGAACGACAGGCCGTTCCCGTTCAGATGGCGCTTCAGCGTCTTGTAGGGCTTGCCGTCGAGGAAGGAGACCAGCGCGTCCGGCGTGACCGACTTGCGGATCTGAGCCGCCGTCGGCTTCTCCGGGCCCGCGGGCTCGGCCGGCTTGCCGTTGCGAAGTTCGGACAGCATCGCGTGCACGTTGGCGATCAGCGTCGGCAGCTCGGCCACCTGGACATGATTGCCCGAGACATAGGCCGCGACGATGTCGGCCGTGAGACCGACGGGGGTATTGGGCTGATATTCGAGCTGATCTTCCAAGGCGGCACTCCTTTTCCGGAAAAGCTATGGCTCTGCGGGCTCGCCTATCTCGTCAAGTGCCGTTCGAACGAAACGCGTGGGTATCGAATGTAATATTGCAGAAACCGAGCGATCCCGACGTGCGACGATCCTATCTCTGGAACCAGGACTGCCGATCCCTGTTCTGACGTCACGGCGCAGCGCCGTGTAAGGCTCTACAGAATGAACAAGCTCATCCTCGGCGCAACGGTGGCGCTCGGCCTCTTGCTCGGCGCCAACACCGCCGGCATGGCGTCACCGGGCGATGGCCTCGATCGCAACGCGGCGGCGACCGGCAACGGTCGCATGGGCGGAATGCACGCCGGCGCGCGCACCGGCGGGATGATGCGCCCCCGCATGGGCGGGATGCGGATGATGCGGCGCCATCACCGGCGTCACCACCGCTGAGCGACCGGCCCTCTCGATCGGCGCACGACGCAGGAACCCCGGGACGCTCGCGCGATCCGGGGTTCCTGCGTCGGCGAGCGCCGGTCGCCCTAGGGACGCTCCGCCTTCGGCCAAGTGTCGATCACGGCCTCGCCCGATCGCAGCTCGACCCGGTGGGCATGCGCATCGTCCCGCGTCTCGCACAGGTCGACCGCCGATGCGAAGCGCAGGCGGGCAGCCACCTCGGTGGCGGCATCCTCCTCGACGACGACGTGCCCGTCCCGGTAGGTGAGCACCACGAAGGGCGGGTTCTTCAGATCGCTGACTTCCATGGGCTCGCTCCGACCGCGTGTCATGGCGCAACGTTCGTCGGCGGTTCCCGCTCCGCCCGCATGGGACCCGCTTCGACGACGGTGTACAGCGGACGGCGAGAAACCACTCCGGGAACGCCACCCATGCCGCCCGCCCAGGGATTGCCGGCCGCGCTCGCCATCCTCGCCGCCATGACGCTTCCCGGGCTTGCGCAGGAGACCGCCGCGAAGGCCGCGCTGGCGCCGACCGGCACGCTCCGGGTCGGCCTCGTCGAGGCGCCGTCCGCCGGCCTCGTCTTCGTCGCCCGCTCGCCGGACGGGACGCCCGAGGGCGTCACCGCGGATCTCGGCGCAGACCTTGCGCGACAGGTGGGCCTGCCGCTGGCCGTGACCCTCTTCCCGAACTCGGGCGCTGCGGCAGCGGCCCTCCAGGCCGAGACGATCGACGTGAGCTTCATGCCCGTCGATGCGGCGCGTCGGCAGGTGCTCGATTTCGGGCCGGGCTACTACGACCTCGAGAGCACCTACCTAGTGACCGGCGCGTCGGGCATCGTCGACGTCGCGCAGGTCGACCGGCCGGATCTCAAGGTGGTGGCGATCGACGGGACCACGACGATCCGCGCCTCGGGCCGCACGCTGACGCGGACCCGGCCGGTGGCCGTCTCTTCCGTGGCCGAGGCGATCGATCGGATGCGAACCGGAGCGGCCGACGCCTTCGCCCTGTCGCGAGACACGCTGCAGCCGATCGTGGCGCAGGTCCCCGGCTCGCGGATCGTCACCGGCGGCTTCCAGCGGACGCAGGTCGCCGTCGCGGTGCCGAAGGGCCGGTCGGCGGCGCTCGCCTCGGTGACGGCGTGGCTTGCGGAGGCGAAGCGGTCGGGCCTCGTGCGCCGGATCTTCGACGCCCACGGCTTCGATGGGGATGCGGTGGCACCGTAGGAACGGAGCGAGGCGATGACGCGATGGTACGCAAGCGGCGGGCTCGCGCTGGCCTGCACGGCCGGTGGAGTCGGTTTCGGGGGCTCGGCGATGGCGCAGGAGACGGTGGTGCACGAGATCAGGCGGACCGAGCTCGGCCGCGCGCCGGTCTCCGGCGACGACACGCGCGAGATCATCATGCAGCTGGTGGAGTTTCCGCCGGGTGCGACCTCGCCCCGCCACGTCCACCACGGCGAGGAGTCGTTCTACGTGATCGAGGGCGGCACGGTGCAGGTGTCCGGCAAGGAACCGAAGCAATGGCCGGCCGGCGAGCGCGGGATCAACCCGCGCGACGTGCCGCACGCGGGCTACACGGTGGTCGGCGACAGGACGATCAAGGTCCTGTCGGTCTAAGTGGTCGACAAGGGCAAGCCCTTGCAGGAGCCGTCCCCCTGACCGCGGGCCTGCCGAAGCTGCACCCAACGAAGCGGGCGATGCGCGAAACAGCGTCTTCCGAGCACCCCGACGCGAAAGGCTTTTCTGGAATGAGCGAAACGCCCGATCCCGACCGCGCGGCCCGCGCCATCGCGGAGAACGTCTACGCGGCGTACTGCCGCCAGGCGACCATGCCGGCTCACCCTTTGGAGGAGCAGACGATCGTCACCCCGCTGGTCGAGGCGATCCGCCCGCAGATCGGCGGCTCCCCGGGCGCGATCGTCGAGGCCGTCAACGCCGCCCTGTCGGCCTGGGAACAGCGGGATCCGGACATTCGCGGCCCGCGCGTCGCAACGATCGACCGGAGCGACGGCGCGATCACCCTGGGGTGAGCGCGGCCTCGGGGTGCGGTCCGGATCGGCGCACGCTTGCCGCCGGAAGGCCGAGCGACGAGAGCCGGATCCCGCCTCGCGGAGCTCCATGCCCACCGCCGGGCGGGAGCCGCCCGCGCGACGCGGCTCGGGGCGCCGGTGGGGCGGGCCTCAGCCCTTCTTCTTGTAGGCCTCGATCGCGTTGCGGCACCCGGGCGAGAGCTTCGACATGTTCCTGTTGAAGCAAGCGCGCGTCTCGGGGCCGTCCTCGAGCGGCAGGCCGGTGCAGAAGGTCGCGAAGTCGCCGGCACAGAGCAACTGCATCGCGGCCTTGTCTTCCTGCGACACCGGAGCGGCGATCGCTGCGGTCGCCGCAAACGTCGCGAGCGCAAAGCCGACTCCAAAACGTACCAACATCGTCTTCTCCTGAGGCACCCGCTCGACCCGGGTCCGGTGCCAGAACGTTGCGGGATGCGTCCGGGTTGCGCCGCCCGGCCCACGTCGTCGCGCGGCGTGTCCCGACAGGCACGGTCGGAACGGTGCTCGATCGCCCACCGGCCTGATGGGCCGGCGAAGCGTCGCGTCAGACGATGCCGCTGGCCTCGTACGGCCAGGGAAGGCCGAGATGCGCCGCGACCTTCTCGGCGTCGTGGCCGACGGCCTCCACAGCCGCCCCGAGCGTCTCCACCGGCACCTGGAGCTTGCGCGCCCAGTAGGCGGCCGCGTCCGGCGTCGAGAGGTTGACGGTCTGAGGCTCGTGCGTGTCGTCGATCGGCATGGGGTGCTCCTGCCTCCCCCAATGCGGCAGTGCACCGGCGGTTCATTCACGCGGCCCGCCCCGGCGATTCGTTGCGCACGCTGCGCCCCGAGCACGGGCGGATGGAGGAACGGCCGGTGGGCGGGGCGGTTAGCAGGGACAACGGTAAGGAGTACCATCATGGATGTCTGGCAGCTCATCGGGCGCGACCACGCGAACATCGAGCAACTCATCCACGATGCGCCGAAGGCATCGCAGGGGCCGGGTGCCGTGCGGAGCCGCGAGCGCCTTCTCGGCGAGCTCATCGATCGCCTCGAAGCACATGCCGAGGCGGTCTCCGTCAGCCTCTACGCCCCCCTCGGCCGGCGCGCGCAGACGCGGACGCTGGTTGATGCGCTGGACGAGCAGCACCGGGCGTTCATGAGCCAGCTCGCGGACCTGGCGCGACAGCGTCGGACGGGCTCCGAGGGGTGGCTGGATGCCTTCGAGGACGCGACCTTCCTCGTCGACCAGTACCTTCACCGCCACAAGCACGAGTTGATCCCGGCAGCGCGGGCGTTGCTGTCCGCGGGCGAGGTCCGCGATGCGGGCCAGACGTTCGTTCAAGCCAAGCGCTGGATGCTGCAGGGCCGCGACCGTCCGGCACCGGCACCGCGGAGCGAGTTCGACCTCCGGGTCATCGTCTGCACCCTGGCGGTCGGCCTCGGCTACCTTCTGTGGCAGGCGGGCTTCCTCGGTCGAGCCGGTGGCCGCCGCGGCGCGACCGGCGGCGCGAGCCGGGGCGTGAACCCGGCGACGGCCTCGATCCCGGCCGGACGCAACGGGGTGGACGGCCCGGCGCAGCGCCGGGAGCGGCTGCTCGACGAAGGGCTCGAGGAGACCTTCCCCGCCAGCGACCCGATCTCGGCGCAGCGTTTCACCTAGCGGGCCGCGCGGGCGACGGCCGGCGGCACGGTTGTCGCTCCGGACGCGGAATGCGGCGACGGAGAGCCGGAAGCAGGCTCGGGGAGGCGGCGATGTCGGACCTGGACACGAAGCGGGAGGAGATCGCGGCCCTCGTCGCCCGCGATCTCGGGTTCGACGGGCTCGCCGGGCTGAGCCCATCCGATCGGGCTGCCGTCGACCGGAGGACGGCGGAGCTCGTCGACCGCTGCGATACGACCTCGCCGGTGCCGGCCGACGCCCCTGCCGCCGACCGGGAGATGCGTCGCCTGCTCGCGGAGTACCGCGGGCTGCTGCATCTCCCGACCGACGCGGCCAACGTCCGCCTGGCGGAGGTCGGCGAGGTGTTCGCCCCGGACAACGACGCCTGACGCCGTCCTTTCGACCGGAGCAGCGCACGTTCTAGCCGCCCTTCGCGACCAGGAAGAACGCGACGCCGACGACGAGGAGGCTTCGCGCGACCCGGCCGCACGTTATTGCGCCGACGCCGTCGTCGAGGGAACGCAGGTGGGCGATCTGGGCGAACATCGCCGCCCAGTAGGCCGACCACAGGCCGAGGATCGAAGCCATCGCAGGCGACATGGCCGGGCTGCCGGACCTAGCCCGGCGGCCGCCGCTCGTGGCGCCAGGACGCCACCGCGGCACGCCGCGCCTCGTAGGCACGCCGGACGGGCGAGCCGTCGGCGCCGCGCCCTTCCGGGCCGTAGCCGAAACGGAGGACGCCCTCGGGACCGTAGAGGCGGCTCACCTCGGTTCGCCAGACCCGATCGGTCTGGGCGAGAGTCGCCTCGGTCTCCGCGAGTCGTGTCGCATGCATCGTGGCTGTCCTGAAGGGCGGGGTCGTGGGGTCAACGCGAGCCGGCGCCATCCGCTCCGGATCGCACGCGACAAACCGGTTTCTCGACGGGCCGTCCGCGGGGGCTATCTTGAGGCGATGCCCCTGTCCCGCCCCGCCCGTTCCAGTGCCCGCGCAAGCGACGGGCCAAGCCCCGCTTCGCCATGCCCGGCGACGTCCTTCCGGGGCGCCCGGGCAGGCGCGCGATGAGTGCGCGCCGTGCGCTGATCGTCGGCGCCTCCCGCGGGCTCGGCCTCGGTCTCGTCGCCCGGTTCCTCGAGCGCGGCTGGGCGGTGACGGCCACCGTGCGCCGGCCGTCGGCCGCCCTGTCCGAGCTCGCGAGCGCCGGCACGCTGCGGATCGAGACGGGCGTGGACATCGACGACGATGCGGCGGTGACCGCCCTGCGCACGCGGCTGGCGGAGGCCCCGGCCTTCGATCTCGTCTTCGTGGTCGCGGGCGTCGCGACGCAGGCCGGCACGCCGGCCGCGGCGATGCCGCGCGCGGTCGCGACGGCGGTGTTCGAGACGAACGCCCTCAGCCCGATCCGTTTCGCGGAGGCCTTCCACAAGCGCGTCGCACCGGGCGGTCTCGTCGTCCTGATGACGTCGAAGCTCGGCTCGGTGTCGCTGAACCGCGGCGGCGGCTGGAGCAGCTACCGCGCGAGCAAGGCGGCGCTCAACACCCTGGCCCGCTCCTTCGCCGGGCAGCACGCCAAGGCCGATTGGGGCGTCGTGCTGATGCATCCGGGCTGGGTCCGCACGGATCTCGGCGGCCGGCGGGCGACGCTCGACGTCGAGACCAGCGCGCGGGGCATGGTGGCCGTCCTGGAAGGTCGCCTCGGGGGATCCGGCTGCGTCTTCCTCGACCATACCGGGGAGGTCGTGCCCTGGTAGCCCCTCGAACTCGACGCCGCCGGATCGAGGTCCGTCTTCGGCGTCGCGGCGCGATCGCAACGCCGGACAGGCCATCCCTCCGGCTTTGAACGATTCCCGCCGGAGCCGTGCCCCGGTCGGAGGCGATCGTTCGGATCGATGCCCTGCGTCGAGACGCTTCGGGCCCGAAAAGCAAACCACCGCCCAAACTACGGCGATCCGTTCAGGCGCGTCACGCGGGACGATCGTCCAGCCTGTCGCCGCGGACCGCCGCGTCGTACCCGGCCAGCCATTGGTCGTGGGCCGCCATGCCCTCGGCATAGGGGCAGTCTTCGCGGCGGAGGTTCTTGCCCGGCGCGTAGAAGCCGAGCGCGTAGTGGTCTAGGTTGTCGTCCGGCGGCTCCGACATCGATGGTTCTCCCGTATGCGTGGGGCGGCGGCGGTGCCGCGGCTTAAGTCATCACCTCGGCGAGGATGCACGGCACCTCCGCCGGAAGCTCGCGGGCGAGGAAGCCGATCCCGCCGTAGCGGCGCGCCAGCCGGCGGCCCGCCTCGCCGTGGGCGTAGACGCTCCACAGCGCCGCGGCTTCGGGCTGGGTTCCGCGCGCGAGCAGGCCGACGATGAGGCCCGCCAGCGTGTCGCCCGATCCCGAGATCGCCAGCCCGACATGCCCCATCTCGTAGCACCAGGCGCGGCCGTCGGGGGAGACGACCTGCGTCCGGCCGCCCTTCATCACCGTGATCGTCCCGAAGCGCTCGGTGGCCCGGCGGGCCGCCGCCAGCGGGTCGGCCTCGACGGCCTCCCGGTCGATGTCCAGCAGCTTGGCCATCTCGCCGGCGTGCGGGGTGATGATCGCCGGCTTGGGCAGGCGGCGCGTCAGGTCCGGATCGGCGCGCAACGCGGCGAGCGCCCCGGCATCCAGGACGATGGCTGCCGTGTCCGCCCCACGGACGAGCGCGGCGACCACGGCTTCCGTGTCCGCGTCCTCGCTCATCCCCGGCCCGCACAGGATCGCGTCGCTCGCGCCGGCCCGCTGCGCGAGATCGTCGGCGCAGGCGCGCCCGATGCCGCCGGCCTCGGTCTGTGCCAGGCCGATCACCAGGGCTTCCGGCACGGCGATCCCGATCGGGATCGCGAGGTCGCGGCAGACGCCGATCTGCAGCTTTCCCGCCCCGACGCGCATCGCCGCGTTGGCGCCGAGCAGGACGGCGCCCGGCAGCGCCGTGCAGCCCGCGACGATCAGGACGCAGCCGCGCCCATCCTTGCTGTCGCCGTCCGGATCGGGAGGGGCCATGCCGCGGAGCACGTGCTCGGTCAGCGGTGTGACGGCGCTCATGGCTTCCCTCCGGTCCTTGCCCCAAGGGTCTGACGGTCGCTCAGCTCTTGGTGTCGGGTTCGGAGGTAACGGTGGCGCCCTGTGCCTCAAGGGGTGCGACGAAGTTGTAGCGGATCAGGTCGAGGGCACCACCGGGTGTGGCGCGCGCCGAGGGGACGTACTCGGTGACCCCGCAATTGGCGATGTCGCCCTCGGCGTCGATCGCCAGGATCTCCCCCTCGGTCATGTTCTCCAGGAGGTAGCGCAGGCACAGGACGACCACCTGGTGGGCGACGAGGAGGATGCGCTGGCCTTCGTAGTGCAGGGCCATCGTGTCAAGCGCGCCGCGCAGGCGCAGGATGACGTCGCACCAGCTCTCGCCGCCGGGCGGCCGGTGGTAGAACTTGCCGAGATCGCTGCGCAGCGCCGCCTGCTCCGGGTGCAGCTGCTCGATTCCGGCGCGCGTGAGCCGGTCGAGGATCCCGAACTCCTTCTCGCGCAGGCGCTCGTCGACGAGGAGCGGCGGGGTGTCCGCGGCCAGCGCACCGGCGGCGCGGATCCCCTCGGCGGTCTCGACCGCGCGGCGGTAGGGCGAGGCCAGGACGAGGTTCGGACGCTGGTCCTCGGGCAGGCTGGCGAACCAGCGGCCGAGCGCCTCGGCCTGCCGGTGGCCGAGCGGGCTCAGCGGCACGTCCACGTCGCGTTCGGGGATGTCGATCCGCGCCGCGCCCGAGGCCTGCGCCGCATCGCGGGCGACGTTGCCGGCGCTCTCGCCGTGGCGCACGATCCAGAGGTGAAGCGGCTGTCTGTGCGGCACGGGGATCTCCAGCGCGTCCACCGGTCCGGTCGGCGCAGGTCTCGTCATACGGCGTCGTCGCGCGCGAGACACGGCGACGACGCGGGATCGCATCGCCCCGCCGTCGGGCGCGATGCCGGCAGGGCGGGCGAGCGCACGAAGAAGCCCGCCGCGGCGAACCGGGCGGGCTGAACGACGTGCCGTCGTCGCGAAGGCTACTTCGCGGTCGGGGCGCTGCCGCTGTTGACGGTGCCGCCCGCGCTCGGGCCCGCGCCGTTGCCGGCGGCACCGGGCGCGACGGGCGCCGTGGTGGCGCTCGGCGCGGTGGTGCCTGCGTTCGGGACGGTACCGGTGGTGGTGGACGACCGGCCCGCGGCCGACCCCTCACTGATCGTGCCGCCGGCCGACGGCCCGGCGCCCGGGCTGCCGGGGCCGCCGTTGGAGGCTCCGCCCTGGGCGAAGGCGGCGGTGCCCATGGTCAGGACGAACGCGGACGCGAGCGTGATCGACTTGAAAGACAATGTGTTTCCTCCGGTGGATTACCAAACTCTGCTGAAGAACCAGCTTGCGCCGTCTCCGTTCCACACGAGAAAGCCGGCCTGGATCTCTCCGGCCGGGCCCCTCGATCGTCGGGCTTCGATCGGCGCGTCTTCAAAGGCGCCTTCAGCGCGTCCTGGCACCGAGCTTCGTGCTGATCGTCCGTCCGCCGCCACGGCGCATCATGTGGCGCCGCATGGTGTGGTGGCGCATCATCGAGCGGCGCGTCATCCGCACCTGCACGGTCGGGGCCTCGGGCTGGACGAGGCTCGGCGCGGGCGCCGGCGTCGCGGCGGAGACGGCGCCGGCCGACATCAGGATGGCGCCGAAGGCCGCGGCCGCGATCGCAGAGGCTGTGAAACGGGTCTTGGTCATCGGTGCCGCGTCCTTGCTGCCGCACCGGGTCGGTGCCACGGCGTGAAACCACGGCCACGATCCGATCGTTCCTCGCCTTCCGGTTGAGAAGGTGCCAGCCGACCCGCCTCAGCCGATCAGGAAGTGCACCAGGATCAGCGCCAGCGCCGCGCCGCCGATCGCGAGGCCCATCAGGACGACGCTGCTGAGCTGGTCGACGCCGTCCACGTCCTGGCCGATGCGATGCTCGACGCTGTTGGCGCCGTGGCCCGGCCTGTCGGGAAAGGTGGGTTGTGCCATGTCGATCTTCCTCGCGATCCGAAGGGGTGATGCGAGGGCAACGCGACATCGGACCGGTCGGTCCTCGACGTTCGGCAGGCGATGCAACATGCCGCGGGTCGCGAAGTCCCGGGCGCAGCGCGCTCCGAGCCGATGTGAACCAAAGCCTTCGCACGCCGTTGCAAGTGCCAGCGACGGGAGTGGATCGATGAAGACGCTTTGCACGGTGATGGTGGTGGGCCTGACGATCGCCGGATCGGTCGCGCCGGCCTTGTCCCAGCCCTACGGCGGCCGGGACTACGGCTACGGCGAGCGCGAATCCGGGTATGGCGGCCGCGACGACCGCTACCGCGATCGCGACCGGGGCTACGACGACCGCGGCCGCGGCGGCGGCCGCTTCGGGTTCGACGAGGCCGAGTACCTTCGCTGCAACCCCGACGTTCGCCGCGCGGTGAGCCGCGGGCAGGTGGATTCGGGCGCGGCGCATTACCGGGTGTTCGGCCGGCGCGAAGGCCGGCGGTTGAGCTGCTGAGCCTCCGACGACGCGGTCGGCCGGCTCGACGGCCGGGCGGAGGCGATCTCGCCAAGCCCGGCCGGAGAGCCGCGTAGGGTCGATGGCGGCCGCCGGTTCACCGACGGCTCGATCGGCCCGATTGAGATATGCACCCGGAGCGTAGCAACACCGTGTGGTTGCGCCTGCCGGCGCATTTGCCAGCATCCCCGCCATGGCCGCATGCAGCACGCGTTGCCGCCGCGAGCCCCAGCCCACGATGTCCCCTCCGCCCGCACCGTCGAGCACGCCGACCCATCACGGCCTGCCTCCGGCCCAGCGCGGGCGGGCGATGGTGGCGGTGCTCACCGGCGTCGCGCTGGCGACGCTCGACACCGCCATCGCCAACACCGCGCTGCCGACCATCGCCGCCGATCTCGGGGTCGATCCCGGCGCCTCGGTGTGGATCGTCAACGCGTACCAGCTCGCGGTGGTGGCGACGCTGCTGCCGATCGCGGCGCTGGGCGAGATCGTCGGCCAGCAGCGGATCTACGTCGGCGGGCTGATCCTGTTCACCGGCGCCTCGCTCGTCTGCGCGCTGGCCTGGTCGCTGCCGACGCTCGTCGCGGCCCGCGTGCTCCAGGGCGTCGGCGCGAGCGCCCTGATGGCGGTCAACATCGCCCTCATCCGCTTCATCTATCCGGCCCACCAGCTCGGGCGCGGCGTCGGCCTCAACGCCTTCGTCGTCGGCGTCGGCTTCGCGGTCGGCCCGACCGTCGCCTCGCTGATCCTCGTCGCGGCGCCGTGGCCGTGGCTCTTCGCCGTCAACGTGCCGATCGGGCTCGCCGCCCTGCTGCTGGCCTGGACCGCGCTGCCGGAGACCGGCCGCTCCGGCCACCGCTTCGACGGGGTCGGCTCGCTGCTCAACGCGTCCGCCTTCGCCCTGCTCGTGCTCGGCCTCGGCGAGGCCGCGCACGAGGGGCCGCTCTGGCGCATCCTGGCGGAGGCCGCCGGCTCGGTCGCCTGCTTCCTGCTGCTGCTGCGGCGGCAGGCAGGGCATCCCGCGCCGATGCTGGCCGCCGACCTCCTCCGGCGCCCGCTGTTCGCCCTCTCCGCCACGACCTCGGTGTGCTCGTTCGCGGCGCAGGGGCTCGCCTTCGTCTCGCTGCCCTTCCTGTTCCAGCACACGCTCGGGCGCACGCAGGTCGAGACCGGCTTCCTGATGACGCCGTGGCCCGTCGTGGTCGCGCTGATGGCTCCCCTGGCCGGGCGCCTCTCGGACCGCTACCCGCCCGGCCTGCTCGGCGGGATCGGGCTCGCCGGACTCGCCGTCGGCATGGGGCTGCTCGCCGCCCTGCCGGCGAGCCCGACCGTCCTCGACATCGGCTGGCGCATGGCGATCTGCGGCGCGGGCTTCGGCTTCTTCCAGGCGCCGAACCTGCGCGCCATCATGACGAGCGCGCCGCCGGCGCGATCGGGCGGGGCAAGCGGCATCGTCGCCACCTCCCGTCTCCTCGGCCAGACCATGGGCGCCGCGCTCGTCGCCGCCTGCTTCGCGATCGCGGATGCGCACGGGCCGGCGCTCGCCCTGGGGCTCGGCGGCGCCTTCGCCGCCGTCGCGAGCGTCGTCAGCTTCCTCCGGCTCGCCGTCGCCCCCGAGGACACGGCGAGACCGGCGTGAGGCTGCGGGGCCGGGCCTCGGCGCCGCGTTAACGCTTCATCAACCACGCGCCGGCCACGGTGTCCCGAGGAGAGACACCGCCATGAAGCGACGCCCCAGCCGCGACTTCGATGCCCTGAGCCAGGCGCAGATCGCCGCCGGCCGGACCGACACCCGCCGCGTGGATGCCGGCCGCCTGATGCCCGCCTCGGCGCCGAAGCGGATGGCGGACCTCCTCGACGCGATCCAGCACGTGACCGAGGCGGCGACGGGGGAGCGCAGCTTCCTCCACGTCCGGCCGCGCCCGTGACGCCGGCGCGCTTCTCCGGCACCCGCGCTCGTCCGGCGACGGTCTTGCGATGATCACGCTGGGCTTCGTGGTGATGCTCGCGGCCGCCCTCGGCCCGGCGGCGATTCTCGTCGCCGCCCCGGCGCGCCGTCGGTTCCTGCGCTGAGCGCGGGGCCTACGAAGCCGGGCCACGTCACGCTGCGGGGCGCGCCGCCTGATACACGGCGAGGAAGATGCGGACGGCCTCGTCCACGTGCCGTTCCATGTCGGCGCGGCTGCCGTCGTCCTTGTGGGGGATGAACAGGCACACCGGAACCACCTTCCCGATGATCAATCCGATGAACATGGTCGCGGCGAGCGACGGGTCGTCGCCGATGAACGTGCCGTCGCGCCGGGCCGCCTCGAGGTAGTCGGTCAGGTGCCGCTGCGTGCGGCCCGGCGCCATCGCGTAGAACGCCTCGCCGAGGGCCGGGTTGCGCTGGACCTCGGCGACGATGATGCGGGCGAGCGCCGTCATCTCGGGCATGATCATCGCGCCGTAGAGGTTCGTGCCGAAGGCCCGGAGCACCGCCGGGAGCGGGCCCTTGCTCCCGAGATCGGTCTCGATCCGCTGCCTGAGATCGCGCGTCCGGTTGCTCACGACCTCGATGAACAGGTCGTCCTTCGAGCCGAAATGGCGATAGAGCGTCTCGGTCGAGGCCCCGGCCTCGTTCGCCACCATCTTCATCGTGGTGTCCGAGAACCCGTGCTGAAGGAACACGCGCTCCGCCACAGCGGCGATCTCCTCGCGACGGCGCGATCCGCGCGGCACACGAATCCGAGAGCCATCAGCCGAACCGTTCGTTTCGCTTGACATCACCATCCAGATTGCGGGTAGAAACGAAACGTTCGGTTCGGATAACCCGCCGCACCGTACGGACGATCGCCCACGCCGTCTCGCTGAACGTGCGGTGGGACGAAAGGTTTGCATTCATTCCATGCGTGACGTCGATGCAAGCACCTCGTCCAGCCTGTCCAGGCCGTCGCGGAGTCGACGCGACCTGCTCGACGTCGGCTCGCCGCCCCGGCAGGGCGGGCCGGCCCGCGATGCCGAGCCGCGCGATGCCGACGATCGGCGTCGCCCCGCCCGCGATGCGTTGCGCGTCGTCCGGGATCGGCCCCGCGACGGCAGGGACGAGGAGCCGTACGCGGACGAGCGGGATCACGGATATCCCCGTCGCAGCCGCGACGCGCGCGACCACCGCTCCGAGGGCTGGCAGGCCCGCGAGCGGCAAGGCGACGACGATCGGCACGGCGACGACGATCGGCAAGACCACGATGGGCGAGACGACCATCGGCAGGACGACGATGATCGGAAGGGCGGCGACGCGAAGGACCGGGACGACCGCGGCGGCAAGAAATCGGACGGAGACGACAAGGGAGCGGACGAGCGCGCGCGCAGGAAGCGGCGGCCTTGGGTCATCGGGATCGCCGTGGTGGTCCTGCTGCTGCTCGCCGGGGGCGGCGTGACCTACTGGCTCGCGACCCGCGGGACGATCAGCACCGACGACGCCTACACCGACGGCAACATCGTCACGATCGCGCCGCAGGTGGCCGGGCAGGTGATCGCGCTCGAGGTGACGGACAACCAGTTCGTGCACAAGGGCGACACGCTGTTCCGCATCGACCAGCGCCAGTTCGTCTACAGCCGCGAGCAGGCCCAGGGCCAGTTCGCCGCGAGCAACGCGCAGATGGCCAGCCAGCGGCTCGGCGTCGAGATCGCCAAGAAGAACTTCCCCGCGGCCCTCCAGCTCGCGCAGGCGAACCTCGACTCGGCCAAGGCCAACCTCGTCCTGCAGCAGGCCAACTACGACCGGCAGAGGAGCCTGCCCAAGCTGGCCACGACGCAGCAGGAGGTCGAGACCAACGCGTCCAACTACCAGCAGGCCAAGGCGCAGGTCGAGCAGGCCCAGGCACGCCTCGTCCAGGCGATGCCGGTCCAGCAGAACATCGGCCAGTCCGAGCAGCAGGTCGACCAGATCAAGGGCCAGGCCGAGCAGGCCAGGGCGCAGGTCGAGCAGGCCAACCTGAACATCGAATGGAGCGTGGTGCGGGCGCCGCAGGACGGCTGGGTGACGAAGCGCAACGTCAACGCCGGCGACTACCTCACCGCCGGCCAGCAGGTCATGTCGCTGGTCACCACCGACGTCTGGGTGACGGCCAACTACAAGGAGACCGAGCTCGACGGCATGCGGACCGGGCAACGGGTGCGGATCGCGATCGACGCCTATCCCGACCTCGACCTGCAGGGGCACGTCGAGTCGATCCAGCGCGGGTCGGGCTCGAAATTCTCCGCCTTCCCGGCCGAGAACGCCACCGGCAACTTCATCAAGATCGTCCAGCGCGTGCCGGTGAAGATCGTGATCGATTCCGGCCTGAGGAAGGAGGAGCCGCTGCCGCTCGGCATCAGCGTCGTGCCGACGGTGATGCTGAAGTGAGCGGGGCCTCGGACGGCTGGAAACCCGCCCACAACCCCTGGCTCATCGCCATCGCGGTGACGCTGGCGGCGTTCATGGAAGTGCTCGACACCACCATCGTCAACGTGGCCCTGCCCTACATCGCGGGCTCGCTCGCCGCCTCGAACGACGAGGCGACCTACACGCTCACCGCCTACCTCGTCGCCAACGGCATCGTCCTCACGATCGCCGGCTGGCTCTCCGACACGATCGGCCGGAAGCGCTACTTCCTGATCTGCATCGGCATGTTCACGGTGGCCTCGTTCCTGTGCGGGCTGTCGCAGAGCCTCGGGCAGATCATCCTGTTCCGCCTGATGCAGGGCTTCTTCGGCGGCGGCCTGCAGCCGAGCCAGCAGGCGATCATCCTGGACACCTTCCCGCCGGCCAAGCGCGGGGCGGCCTTCGGGGTCACGGCGGTGGCGACGGTGGTCGCGCCCGTCCTCGGGCCGACGCTCGGCGGCTACCTCGTCGAGCACGCGACCTGGCGCTGGATCTTCTTCATCAACGTGCCGGTCGGCATCGTCACGCTGTTCGTCAACGCCTACCTGGTCCAGGACCCGCCGGCCGCGGCCGAGAAGCGCGCGCGCGGGCTCGACTACGTCGGCCTGGCCCTGATCGTCGTCGGCATCGGCTGCATGCAGATCATGATCGACCGCGGCGAGGTCAACGCCTGGTTCAGCTCGTCCTTCATCCGGATCATGGCCGTCGTCGCCTTCCTCGGGATCTTCGGCGCCATCTGCTGGCTGCTGACGGCCAAGGCGCCGGTGGTCGACCTGATGGTGTTCCGGGACCGGAACTTCGCCGTCGGCTGCCTGCTCATCGGCGCGGTCGGCGCCCTGCTCTACGCGGGCTCGGTCCTGATCCCGCAATTCGCGCAGCAGGTGCTGGGCTACACTGCGCTCGATTCCGGCTTCATCCTGTCGCCGGGCGGCGTGGCGGTGATCGTGCTGATCCCGCTCGTCGGCCTGATGATGAAGGTCGTGCAGACCCGCTACCTGATCATGTTCGGGTTCGCCTTCATGGGCGCGGCGATGTTCTATTCGAGCCGGATCGCGCCCGACATCGACTTCCGGACCCTGGTCTGGATGCGCACGCTCCAGACGGCGGCGCTCGCCTTCTTGTTCGTGCCGATCTCCACCGTCGCCTACCTGACGCTGCCCCAGAAGTACCGCAGCGACGCGTCGGCGCTGTTCTCGATGTTCCGCAACGTGTTCGGCTCGGTCGGGATCTCGCTCTCGACCGCCGCGGTCACGGAGCGGACGCAGGCCGACCAGGCCCACCTCTCGACGTTCATGACGCCGCTGCGACAGGGCTACGCCACGCTGATCCAGGAGACCGAGCAGACGCTGCGCTCGCTCGGACGTGCCGCCTCGGTGGTGCACCAGCAGGCCGTCGCGCAGACCTACCAGACATACACGAAGCAGGCTCAGATCCTGGCCTACAGCAACGTGTACCAATACGTGGCGCTGCTGGCGTTCCTCGTCGTGCCGCTCTGCTTCCTGATATCGGCCTGGACCGCCAAGGCCGAGGGCGGAGGACACTGACATGACATCCCGCCGAATGTTCGAAGGCCGGTCCCGCGCGAAGGCCTCGGCTGCGCTGTCGGGCCGGGCCTCCCTCCTCGCGCTCGCCGCGATGCTCGGCGTGGCCGGCTGCACGGTCGGCCCCGACTTCTCCGTTCCGCCGACGCCGCTCGCCGACGCGAGCGACTACCTCGACACCGGCGTCCCGGCCCGGGCGGCACGGCGCCTGACGGCGCGCACCAGCCAGGCCGAGCCGGACATCGCCTGGTGGCAGGCCTTCCGCGATCCGATCCTGACCCGGCTCGAGGAGCGCGTGGCCGCGCAGAACCTCGACGTGAAGACCGCGACCGCGCGCCTGTTCGAGAGCCGGGCCCAGCTCACCACCGCGAACGCCGCGACGCTGCCGACGATCGGCGGCACCGGCAACGCCTACCGCATGCAGTACAGCCAGAACGGGACGATCGGCCTCCTGTCCGGCTCCCTCGGCGGCCTGACCGGCGGCGGGGCGGGGGGCGCCAACCCGACCGCACCGCTGACCAACGGGTTCGAGAGCTACACCCTCGGGCTCGACGCATCGTGGGAGCTCGATCTCTGGGGCCGGGTCCGCCGCTCGGTCGAGGCCGCGGAGGCCCAGGCCGACGCGTCCGCGGATCAGCGCCGCGACATCCTGGTCTCGAGCCAGTCCGACCTCGCCCGCAACTACGTGCAGCTGCGGGGCACCCAGGAGCAGATGCGGATCAACCTCGCCAACATCCGCGTCAACGAGCAGATCCTCGACGTGGTGCGGGTACGCCAGCAGAAGGGCCTCGTCACCGGCCTCGACATCGCCAGCGCGGCGCAGCAGGTCGAGGCGATCAAGGCGCAGCTGCCCGGGCTGCAGCAGCAGGAGATCCAGCAGATCAACGCGATCTCGCTCCTGCTCGGCGAGGCGCCGCTCGCCCTGTCGCAGGAGCTGGTCACCGCCCGGGCGATCCCGCCGGTGCCGCCGCGGGTGCCGGTCGGCATCCCGTCGACCCTCGTCCTGCGCCGTCCCGACATCCGCGCCGCGGAAGCCAACCTGCACGCCGCCGTGGCCGAGATCGGGGTCGCCGAGGCGCAGTTCTTCCCGACCGTGACCTTGAGCGCCAGCCCGACCGGCAACGCGGTCGATCCCGGCAAGATCTTCCGGGTCTCGTCGCTGCAGTACATGAACGTCGGCCCGTCGATCTCGATTCCGCTCTTCGATGGCGGCCGGCTCAAGGCGAACCTCGTGCTCCAGCGCGCCCGGCAGCAGGAGGCGGCGATCGCCTACCAGAAGGCCGTGCTCCAGGGCTGGCACGACATCGTCAACGCGCTCGCCGCGTTGCGCGCCGACGAGGGCCGGCGGGCGCGCCTGTCCAGGCAGGTCGGCGATGCGCGCCAGGCGCTGTCGCTGTCGCGGTCGCGCTACGAGCAGGGCGTCGACACCTTCACCACGGTCCTGCAGGCGTCGCAGACCGTGCTCCAGGCGGAGGTCAACCTGGCTCAGGCCACCGCCGCGATCTCGACCGACTTCGTCTCCCTGTCGCGGGCGCTCGGCGGCGGGTGGGAGACGACGTTCCCGAGCGGCCGGACGCCGCCCCTGTCCCTGGCGAAGGTCGGCGTCCCGCTCGCCGACCTCGTCCACGACGCGCCCGCCGCACATTGAGCGCACGCGCGCGACCGGGCGCGCGGCGTCGGCGTCAGAACGCGTTCGCGACCGGCCTGAAGGCGCGGACGAGGTCGGTGTCGAGCCGTCCGCCCATCCCGACCAGGATGTCGTAGGCCTTCGCGTTCGGCATCGGCGCGCGATAGGGGCGGCGCTCGATCAGCGCGCCGAAGATGTCGCAGATCGTGACGAGGCGGACGAGATCCGGGATCGCGCGGCCGGCGAGCCCGTTGGGATAGCCCGAGCCGTCGAGCATCTCGTGATGCGAGCGCACGACCGCGAGCAGGGTGTCGTCGAACCCGCGCCCCACCAGCATGTCGTATCCCAGCGCGGCGTGGGTGCGCATCACGGCCATCTCCCCGTCGTCGAGCCTGCCCGGCTTGTTCAGGATGGCGGGGTCGATCTCCATCTTGCCGACGTCGTGCAGCAGGGCCGCCTTGACGAGGTGATGGCGGTCGGCCGCTTTCAGGCCGAGGATGCCGCCGAAGGCCGCCGACAGCCCGGCCACGAGCATGCAGTGCCGGTGAGTGGCGTCGTCGAAGCGCCGGACGGCGCGCACCCAGGAGCGGATGTCGACCTCCTGCACCGCGCTCGCCACGAGCTTCGTTCCGGCCTCGATCTCGGCCGGCGTGACCGAGCGGCCGGGCACGAAGGTCTTGCGCAGGAACTGCTCGGCCATCTCGCCGTAGCGTTGCATCGCCGCCGGTATCGGCGCCGCCCGCTCCAGCAGGCCCGTCAGGGTATCGACCAGGGCACCCGCGCCGGCGGCGGCGCTCAGCAGGCTGGAGGCGCCCAGGAGGTCGGCGTACGCGCGCGTGCGGCCGCCGTCGTCGTGCAGCAGGCAGACGTAGGGCACGTGCTGGCCGCGAACCCGCTTGAGCACCTGGCGCAGGCGCTGAAGTGCCTCGGAGGTCAGCGCCTTCACGTCGCTGACGATCAGTCGCGGCGGCCCCGGATACGGCTCGTCGTCGTAGAGGTCGTAGATGGTCGAGCCCTCGAAGTTTCGCAGGTCGCGTGCCAGCCGTGCCGTGCGGGCCGGGTCGTCGCTGATCAGAAGAAGCTCGGCCATGACGGCGGTCCATGTTGGATTTTCGTTGTCGCGCTCAGCTTGGACAGATTACAGATAGACCTCCCCCATCATCTCGAGGTCTGGCGCCGGGAGCGGCAGATCCATGCTCGAGATCATCCCAGCGCCCGCGACGCTTCGCGGACCTGCCGCGTCGCGTGATCCACCCGCTCGCTGGCCTGGGCGATCATGTCCATGCCCGACGCGATCACCGACACGCCGCGCGAGGCGGTCTGCATGCTGCCCGAGATCTCCTGCGTCACCGCGGACTGCTCCTCGACCGCCGCCGCGATCGCGTTCGACACGTCGTTGAGCGTCTGGATCGTGGTCTGGATCGAGGCGATCGCGTCGACGGCATCGCGGGTGGCGTTCTGCGTCGCGACGATCTGGCCCCGGATCTGATCCGTGGCCTTGCCGGTCTGCTCGGCCAGCGCCTTCACTTCGGCCGCCACCACGGCGAAGCCCTTGCCCGCCGCCCCGGCGCGCGCCGCCTCGATCGTGGCGTTCAGCGCGAGCAGGTTGGTCTGGGCGGCGATGCCCTGGATCAGGGCGACGACGTCGCCGATCTGGGCGGCCTGGCTGCTCAGGCCGGCGACGATGTTGCCCGTGCGCTCGGTCTGATGGACGGCCTGGCCGGCGATCTGGGCGGCGTGGCTGACCTGCTGGCTGATCTCGCCGACCGAGGCCGAGAGCTCCTCCGCGCCCGAGGCCACGCTCTGGATGTCGCCGGAAACGCGCGCCACCGTGGTCGCCGCCTCCGAGGTCTGGCGCATGACGTCCTCGGTCGCCGCGCCGATCGCATCGAGATCCGTGCCGATCGCCCGCTGCGCTTCGACGCGGCGCTGCCGCTCGCGCACCTGCTCGGTTATGTCGGTCGCGAACTTGACGACCTTGACCGTGCGCCCCTCCGCATCGGTGACGGGGTTGTAGGTCGCCTGGATCCAGACCTCGCGTCCGCCCTTGCCGATCCGAAGGTACTCGGCGGACTGGTATTCCCCGCGGGCGAGCGCCTTCCAGAACTCCTGGTAGGCGGCCGTGGCGCGATCCGCCTCGGTGACGAACATGCTGTGGTGCTGGCCCTTCACCTCGGCGAGCCGGTAGCCGACGGCATCGAGGAAGTTCGCGTTGGCGGTGAGGATCGTGCCGTCGGGCTCGAAGGCGATCACGGCCTGCGACCGGTGCAGGGCGGCGATCTGACCCTCGAGCTCCAGCGCTTCCTGCTTGTGGGCGGTGACGTCGGTCGCGAACTTCACGATCCTGACGGTCTTGCCGGCGCGGTCGAGCACGGGGTTGTAGGAGGCCTGGACCCAGACCTCGCGGCCTCCCTTGGCGATGCGCCTGAAGGCGGCCTGTTGCGACTTGCCCTGCGCCAGATCCGCCCAGAACTGCCGATACGCCTCGCTGGTCGCGTATGACGGCGGGACGAACAGGCTGTGATGCCGCCCCTGGATCTCGTCGAGGCCGTATCCCATCACCGCGAGGAAGTTGGCGTTGGCGGTGAGGATCTTGCCGCCAGGGTCGAACTCGATCACGGCCTGCGATTTGTCCAGCAGATCCGCCGCGATCGAAGCGCGATGATTTCGAAATGTCAACATGCCGTCCCCCCGTCCAATCATCGGCTTCCCAGCGTGTTCGTCCTTCGAGGCGAGAATTCGTACAGGCAGGTGATGAATTCCAGGCACAACCTAGACTATAAATAGTTAAGACCGGCTTATACTCCTGTCAGAATTGACGTCGACATGACGATCCGCCGACGAGATCACGTTTATGATACTACGCATCGCAAAATTGATACTTTCCGCGACTTTCCATACCTCTGGTTGAACATTGGGTGATCCTGGGTTCCACCGCGGCATCACCGCCTCGCCCGCGATGGGATGTCGGTGGTCAGGGGCGACCGGATGCCTCGCGACGGGTCTGGGTCGGTGCACACCCGTACATGCGGCGATAGCGCTGCCCGAAATCGCTCATGTGGACGAAGCCCCACCGTCTTGCGATGTCTCCGACGGAGAGATTCATGTTCGAAGTCGCGACGAGATCTTCGTGGACGCGCATCAGGCGCTGCTGGATGATGTATTGGAACGGCGTCTGGTCGACCGACCGGCGGAAGTTGTCCTGCAACCCCCGGACGCTCAGCCCGGCGGCCGCGGCGATGTCGCTCAACGCCAGGGGCGTGGCGAGATACGTCTGAATATAGTCCTTCGCGAGGCTCAGGCGCGACGGCCGGGCCTGCCGCCGGACGTCGGCGATCGCCTCCGCCCGCCTCGGCCAGGCCGAAAGCAGTTGATACCCCAGGATCTCCTGCATCAGCGCCAGGGTGTGATCGCCCGAAGGCTCGACCTCGAGGCATCGGCGATAGATCTGCCGCATCGCGCAGTACAAGGCTCTGATGCCGGGCGCCCCCATGTCGGCGCCCCGGGCGAAGGGCGGGAAACCGGTCGCTTCGCCGCCGGTCAGAGCCGCGTTGATGGTCGTCAACGCCTGTTTCGAGATCGAGCAGCCGAACAGGTGGAACCCGTCCGACGATTGCGCATCGCTCAGATCCTGATGATCGGCGAGGATCGCGGTCGTCGGCGCCCCCATGGCACGACCGTCCTGGAAGACGTAGTTCGTATGCCCGCCCAACGTGAAGTTGATCGTCACGATGTCGTAATCGGATTTCGGCCTTCTGCTGTAGGGGCCGACGGACCTCACGTCCCAGAAACTGAGCAGATCGCTCTGGCTGCCGACGAGCTCGATCTTGATCTCGGACGACCGCCCGATCTCGAACTGCACCGGGACCATGTCCCGATCGTTGAAATCCCGGACGTTCGTCGCGGAGCCGATCGACTCGGCTATGCGTCCCCTGGGTCGCCAGATCCCCGACCTCGAATTCGCCTTGCCCTTCATCGTGCCCTGTTCTTGCCCTGCCTATCTCCCGACCGCACCGACGATCATTCCGCGAAGGACGTGAGGATCGGGATCTCCGAGCCGCGATCTCTTCGGCTGCATGCAACGCCCGTCGAAAGACCTGCGGCGGCCCCCGTCGCGAGGCGCTTCGAGGACACGGATCGAGCTGATCCAAGATCCCCGACGTTTCGATCCGCGACCCTCGGCGTATCCGCACGAGGGGATGCCGGACGTTACTGAATCGTGCCACATCTCATGAAACAATCGTAAGTTGGTTGTAGCTTCCGACTTTTCTACCGCTGCAACGATCGACTTTTATCTATGCAAAAGGAGCTATCTGTTTTGCCCGAATCCCGCGACGATGGCAGGCATCACTTTTCCGCGATCGTCGGACCCGGCGAATATCGCCGACGATCGTCCGAATAGTTTCGTGATGCGGCACTCAGAATAGCAGTATATTCTGAGACAGAATTTCAATTTATCAAATATAGATAGTACAGATAAAGTGTTACAAGGCGATTGTCTCTGCTGAGATCGTCCGTGACGCGCACTTCCGCAGGTCGGGGGAACGTCATCGGCGAGACGCGATGTTCCGTCGGCGCGCTGCTGCTGAATGGGGGCGCTCGTTCGCCACGCGATGGACCCGGCCGGGGCCCGAGGGCCGGCGGCGCCGCGCGCTGCGGCGATCGTGCCGGCTGTGCCGGGTCGCGATACGCCGGCGGGAAGCCGCTTCGTCGGCGGCGTCGGCCGTGATCGGGACCGCACGCAACGTGGCCGTCTGCATCCTCGCCGACGCCGATCCGGAGGCGCCGCGGCCGGTCCGGAACCGGTCAGGCGCCGGAGGTCGCCGCGCCGCCGTCCCGCATCGCCTCGGCGACGCTCTCGAAGGCGGCCACCACCGCCTGCGCATTCGCCTGGCGGATGGCGTCAAGGTCGGGGCCGCCGGCGCCGGGGATCTCGATGTCCGACATCTCGGCGCTGAGGCTGCGCCCGAGCGCGCGCACCCGGTCCGGCGGCAGGCCGCTCTGCTCGAACACCAGCACCGCGACCGTCTGGACGAGCACCCGCAGGGCGGAGGCTTCCGCGAGCCGCTCGACTGCTTCCTGATTGATCGCCATCGCCACCCCGCCGCCCGGCTCCGCCCCCGGAGGCCGGCTCATCGTCGTCGCCCCGCCATGCCCGAGGCCGCGTCCGGATGGCAACCGCTAATGCGCGTCGTCGGTATCCAGCGTCAGTCCGGTTGCATGCGGCGGGCTTCCGTCGGCGAGGCTCAGGCGGCCTTCGGAAGCCAGTCGCAGAAGGCGCGCACGGCCGGGTCCTCGGCGCGGGCCTCCGGGACGTAGGCGTGGTAGCTGCGCGCCGGCAGCGCCGGGCCGTCGAAGGGCAGCGTCAGCCGGCCGGCCGCCACGTCGTCGGCGATCAACCGCTCCGGGCCCATCGCCACGCCCAGCCCGTCGAGGGCGGCTTGCAGCGTGAGGTAGAAGTGCTCCAGCGTCACCGAGCGCGCCGGGCCGAGGTCCGGCACGCCGGCGGCCTGCAGCCAGTGCGGCCACACCTCGGGCAGCGTCGCCGCGTGCAGCAGCGTGTGGCGCTCCAGGTCCGCCGGCGTGCGGAGCGGCAGGCGCTGCAGCAGCGCCGGGCTGCAGACGGGGATGCGCCGCTCGGTCAGGAAACGCTGCCGGACATAGCCGGGGCACGTGTCCGGCCCGCCGCGGATCGCGACGTCGAACGGCTCGACGATGTGGGCGAGCGGCACGTTCGAGGTGGTCAGTCGGACCTCGATCGCCGGGTGGCCGCGCTGGAAGGCCGAGAGGCGCGGGATTAGCCAGCGCAGCGTGAAGGTCGCGAGCGCGTTCACGTGCAGCACGCGCGCCTGCCCCCGCTCCATCTGCCGCGCGGTCGCGAGCGCGACGCGGTCGAGGGCGGCCCCGATCTCGGCGAGGTAGCCCCGCCCGGCTTCCGTCAGGACGACGCGACGGTTGTGGCGCTCGAACAGCGGCGTCCCGAGCCAGGCCTCGAGCGCCTGGACGTGCCGGCTCACGGCACCGTGCGTCACGCCGAGTTCCGCCGCGGCCAGCGTGAAGCTCTGGTGCCGGCCGGCGGCCTCGAAGGCCTTGAGCGCGTTGAGCGGCGGCAGTCGGCGATGCATGCGCGTCAGCTTTCCTCACACGCACGTCAACATAAGGCGTTTGTCAGCCGGCGGCGAGGACGGCATCCTCGCCGGCTATGAACACGGCCAGCAACACGGACAGCCGCTCCGCGCGCCCACCGAACCTCGCCGCCCCATCCGAGCCGGCCCAGGTCGCGGAGGCGGGGCGCTCGCTCGCGGTGGTCGGCCTGAACCACGCGCTCCACGACGGCTACACCGACCTGATCTACGTGCTGCTACCGGTGTGGCAGGCGGAGTTCGGCCTCGGCTACGTCGCGCTGGCCGTGCTGCGCTCGCTCTACGTCGGCGCGCTGGCCGGGCTGCAGATGCCGGCCACCGCCGTCGCCCGCCGGCTCGGCCTGCGCACCGTGCTGGTGCTCGGGACGCTGCTCGGCGCGGCCGGCTACGCTCTCGCCGGCGCGTCGGGCGGCCTCGTCACCTTGTGCCTCGCCCTCGCCCTCTCGGGCGCCGGCAGCAGCACGCAGCATCCGCTCGCCTCGGCGGTCATCGCCCGGGCGTATGGAAAGGCCGCGCGCGGGCCGCTCGGCACCTACAACTTCACCGGCGACCTCGGGAAGGCGGCGCTGCCGCCCCTCGTCGGCTTCCTCCTCATCCGCACCGAATGGCGCGCGGTGCTCTGGATCGTCGCCGGCCTCGGTGCCGCGGTCGCGATCGCCGTCGCCGTCCTGCTGCCGCGTGAGCCGGCGTCGCGCGAAGCCGAGCCGGGCGAGCCGCAGGCGACCCCGGCCGGCGGCGCGCGGGAGGGCCGGGCCGGGTTCGGGCTGCTAGTGGCGATCGGCATGCTCGACAACGCGGCGCGGCCGGCCTTCCTGATCTACCTGCCGTTCCTGCTCCAGGCGAAGGGGGCGGCGCTCGCGACCGTCGGGATCGCGTTCGCCCTCGTCGCGGTGGGCGGCGCGCTGGGCAAGGCGGCGTTCGGCCGTCTCGGCGCCCGCTTCGGCGTGACGCCGAGCGTGATCGTCACCGAGGCCGGGACGGCGGCGGCGATCCTCGCCGTCGTCGCCCTGCCGCTCGCGCCTGCCATCGCCGTGCTGCCGCTGCTCGGCCTGCTGCTGAACGGCACCTCCTCCGTCCTCTACGGCACGGTGCCGGAGCTCGCGCCGGGCGGGCGCGTCGAGCGCGCCTTCGCCGTGTTCTACACCTGCACCCTCGGCGGCAGCGCGCTGGCGACGCCCCTGCTCTACGGGCCGCTCGGCGATGCGGTCGGGCCCGGCTGGGCGGCGATGGCGGCCGCGGCGACGGCGTTCGCCGTGATCCCGCTGATGCTCGCGCTGTCGCCCCGGCTAGCGCCGGCGCGGCGGTCGTGACGCCCATGCCCGGCGACCGCGCATGACCCCGCTCGTCCTCGCCTGCGTCGTCGGCGCCGCGATCCTCCATGCCGGCTGGAACGCGGTGCTGCGCGGCGGCAGCGACCGGCTGTGGTCGATGACCCTGATGATGATCGCCGTCGCCGCCGTCTCGGCGGTCGCGGTCGCGCTCCTGCCGTGGCCGGACGCGGCAAGCTGGCCCTACGTGATCGCCTCCGCGCTGATCCACACCGCCTACAACCTCTCCCTGGTGCGGACCTATCGCTCGGGCGACCTCGGGCAGACCTACCCGATCTCGCGCGGCTCCTCGCCCGTCCTCGTCGCCCTCGGCGCCGCGGTGTTCGCGCACGAGACGCCCGGCGCGGTCGCCGTCCTCGGCATCGTCCTGGTCTCGGGCGGCATCCTATCCCTCGCCTTCCAGGGGCGGATGCGGGCGGACTTCGTCCCGGCCGCGCTCACCACCGGATCGCTGATCGGGGCCTACACCGTCGTCGACGGCATCGGGGTGCGGCTGTCGGGGAACAGCCTGTCCTACGCGGCGAGCATGTTCCTGCTGTGGAGCCTGACCATGCCGCCGCTCTACTGGGCGATGCGCGGGACGCCGCCGGCCTATACCGGCGCGCAGACCGCGATGGCGCTCGCCGGCGGCCTGGTCTCGCTGCTCGCCTACGGCATCGTGATCTGGGCGATGCAGTCCGACGCGATGGGGGCGGTCTCGGCCCTGCGCGAGACCAGCGTGGTCTACGCCGCCCTCATCGGACGGCTCTTTCTTGGCGAGGAACTGAGCCCGCGCCGGATCGCGTCCTGCCTCGCCGTCGCCCTCGGCGCGGCGTGCCTGGCGTGGTGATCCGGCCGGGGCGGACCACCGAGGCCGCGGCGCGGCCGCGCGCGTGATCGGAAGTGGACGACGGAGGCGACATGGCGAACGACACGACGACCCTGACGGGCCGGTGCCATTGCGGCGCGGTCCGGTTCTCGGCGACGCTCGGCGACGGCTTCCGGTCGATCCGCCGCTGCACCTGCTCCTATTGCCGGATGCGCGGCGCCGTCGTCGCGATGGCGGCGATGGGCGGGGTCGAGATCCTGGAGGGCGAGGCGGCGCTGACGCGCTACCGCTTCCACACCGGCACGGCGCAGCACTTCTTCTGCGCGCGCTGCGGGGTCTACACCCATCACCAGCGCCGGTCCGACCGGACCCTGTACGCGGTCAACGTTGCCTGCCTCGACGGGGTCAGCCCGTTCGATTTCGCGGAGGTTCCGGTGATGGACGGGATCAACCACACCAGCGACACCGGCCAGCCGACCCGGCGCGCGGGCACGCTGCGCTTCGTCCCGGCCGATTGACGCCGGCGGGCCGGCGCAGGCGCGTCTCAGCGCAGGCCGCGGATCGCCATCTCCTCGGGCGCCTGTTCGGCGGCGTCCTGGCGGGCGAGCACCTCGGCGAGGTCGACCGGTCGGTAATCCTGCGCGTCGACGCCGACGTCGCAGGATCGGCTGGTGTCGGGCAGGCAGGCGTGGGTGTGGCCGTAGAGGTGCCGGGTCTCGCGCCAGAAGCCCGGCCACGAGCGATGCGGGTAGTGCGACAGGAACAGGCGCTGCGGGCGGCCGGCGGCATCCATCACGCTGATGCGGGCGCTGTCGACCGGCGGCTCGGCCCAGGGCAGGTCGAGCACGCGGTTGGTGTCGTGGTTGCCGCGCACCAGCCGCTTCACGCCGTTCAGCCGCCGGAAGATCGCGGCGCAATGCGCGCGGCTCGCCTCGGCGGCGAAGTCGCCGAGGTGCCAGACCTCGTCGTCGGCGCCGACGCGCGCGTTCCAGCGCGCGACCAGCGCCTCGTCGTGGTCCTCGACCGACCCGAAGGCGCTGCGCCGGCGCCGGACGAGGTCGGCATCGCCGAAATGCGTGTCGGCCGTGAAGTAGGTCGCCATGGATCCTGGGTCGCTCGAGCCCGGCTGGACGGTCGCCAAGACCCGAAGTGGCGCCGCGTGCGGCCGCCGCCACCCGACGCGGCATTGGACCGCTCTCCGGGCGGCCGGGCGCCGCCGCGCGTCAGGGCGCGTGACGCGGCGGCGGCTCCCGCTCGAGCCCGAGCAGGCCGGCGAGCTGGCCCCGCGCCCGGCTGACCCGGCTCTTCACCGTGCCGACCTGGCATTGCAGCCGGACCGCCGCCTCCTCGTAGGTCAGGCCCTCGGCCCCGACGAGGAGCAGCGCCTCCCGCTGCGTCGCCGGCAGCGTCTCCATCACCGCGTAGAGCCGCTTCAGGGTGACGACGTCCTCCTGATCGGGCACGGCGGTGAGCTTGCCGGCCTGGACCCCGTCCGCATCCTCGACCTCGCGCTTGCGCTTGCGGATCTCGGTGTAGAACTGGTTGCGCATGATCGTGAACAGCCACGCGACCAGGTTCGAGCCCGGCTGGAACCGGTGCTGGTTCATCCACGCCTTCATCAGCGTTTCCTGGACCAGGTCGTCGGTCTGGCTCATGTCGCCGACGAGCGAGAACGCGAAGGTGCGCAAAGCCGGAAGCACCGCCATCAGGTCGTCGCGGAACGCCGTGGTCGGCGTCTCGCCGCGGCTCGCCAGCACCGCCTCGAAGCGGCGCACCAGCACGAGGAGCGGTTCCGGCAAGGCATCGCAGGTCGGCAGGGCAAAGTAGGCGCGCAGCTCGCCGCCGAGATGGTTGCGGACCGCGGCCGCGACGTCGACCTCGTTCAGCTCGGTCTCGAAGGTTTCGTCCCGACCGTTGGAGATGGCGTGCGTCATGCCGATGGAGCGTCCCAAGGTTCTTACGGTCAAGCTCTTTTGAGCCAGTCTAAGGTAATTGCATATTAAATTCTGAGCCGGTGATGAACGGGGCGCGATCGCGAGCGACTTCAGAAATCGTTGCCTCGGCAAGCAACGCCCCATCCTTCGGAATCACCGTGCCGCGCATCACGGGCTCAGGCAATCGCGCCCGGATGCTGAGCTTCGCGGATCACGGGACCGTGCGACCCGAATGCGCTGCCTGAAGGTCGGAACCGATACCATCGCGTCCGATTTCCTCACGGGCAACCTTCTCGCACGGGGAAGGTTGAGGTATCTATTCGTCATGCCTCGCTTGGTTTCCTATCGCATTCACGACCGGGACGACGGCCTGTTCGACGCCGTCGCCACGCTCGCACCCGACAAGACGTATCGGCGCGAGGGCTTCGCCTCGCTGGCCGAGGTCGAGGACTGGATCGACGGGCTGCGGATCCTGATGGCCGCGATCGGCGCACCGCTCGTGCGGGCGCAGCACGCCACCGGTCTCGACGAGGCCGCCGCCCTTCGTCCGGACGGCGACGCACCCGAGGCGGATTCGCGCTCGGCACGCGCCCGCCTGCTTCGCTTCCGCGATGCGGTGTCCGGCGCCGACGACGCGACCGACTGACAGGGCCGCCCCGCGCGGCAGGGCCTCGAACGGAGGCCGAGCATGTTCGGGACGGCCTCGTCTCCCGCCGCCGCGCGCAGGCTGCGGCCTTGCCTTCGACGCCCGGCGAACCAGACTTCCCCGCGCGAGGGCGACCGCTCCGGTCCGCACGAGGAAACCGCCGATGGCCCGAACCCGAACCGGCGCGCGCGTGCTCGTCGACCAGCTCCTGGCGCAGGGCGTCGGGCGCCTGACCTGCGTCCCCGGCGAGAGCTACCTCGCCGTGCTCGACGCGCTCTACGACACGGACGTCGACGTGCTGGTCTGCCGGCAGGAGGGCGGGGCCGCGATGATGGCCGAGGCGGCGGGCAAGCTCACCGGCCGGCCGGGCATCTGCTTCGTCACCCGCGGCCCCGGCGCCACCAACGCCGCGTCCGGCCTGCACGTGGCGCAGCAGGACTCGACGCCGATGATCCTGTTCGTCGGCCAGGTCGCCCGCGCGATGCGGGACCGCGACGCGTTCCAGGAGATCGACTACCGCGCGATGTTCGGCACCGTGGCCAAGTGGGTGGTCGAGATCGACGACGCCGCGCGCATCCCCGAGCTCGTGGCCCGCGCCTTCCGGACGGCGATGCAGGGGCGCCCCGGCCCGGTGGTGGTGGCGCTGCCGGAGGACATGCTCGACGACGCGGTCGCGGTCGCCGATGCGGGGCCCGTCGAGCCGGCGGAGCCCGCACCCCGCCCGGAGGACGTGTCCGACCTGCGCCGGAGGCTCGACGGCGCGCAAAGCCCGATCGTCCTCGTCGGCGGATCGCGCTGGAACGAGGCCGCGCGCGACGACCTCGTCGCCGTCGCCGAGGCCGAGGACCTGCCGGTGGCGACCTCGTTCCGGCGCGTCCACCTCTTTCCGGCCGACCATCCGCACTACGCCGGCGAGCTCGGCATCGGCCCGAACCCGGCCCTCGTCGCCCGCATCCGCGCGGCCGACCTGCTGGTGATGATCGGCGGCCGGCTCTCGGAGATGCCGGCGCAGTCCTATCGCCTGCTCGGCATCCCCGATCCCGGCCTGCCGCTGGTCCACGCCCACCCGGACGCGAACGAGCTCGGCCGGGTCTACCAGCCGGCCCTGGCGATCCAGGCCGCGCCCGGCCCGCTGCTCGCGGCGCTCCGGGCATTGCCGCCGGCCGTCGCAGCGCGGCGTGGACGCGCGGTCGCGGCGCATGCGAGCTACCGCGACTGGTCGGAGCGACCGGCGGCGACGCCCGGCGCCTTCCAGTACGGCGAGGCGGTGACCTTCCTGCGCGGGCGGCTGCTGGCCGACGCGATCCTCTGCAACGGGGCGGGCAACTTCGCCACCTGGATCCACCGCTACTACCGGTTCCGGGATTTCCGCACCCAGCTCGCGCCGACCTCGGGCTCGATGGGCTACGGCGTGCCCGCCGCGATCATGGCCAAGCGCACGCACCCCGAGCGCATCGTGGTCGCGCTCGCGGGCGACGGCGACCTGCTGATGACCGGCCAGGAATTCGCGACCGCCGTGCAATACGCGATCCCGGTCGTCGTCGTGGTGCTCGACAACGGCATGTACGGCACCATCCGCATGCATCAGGAGCGCGAATATCCCGGCCGCGTCTCCGGCACGCGGCTGCGCAACCCGGATTTCGCGGCGCTGGCCCGCGCCTATGGCGGCCACGGCGAGCGAGTGGAGCGGACGGAGGACTTCGCGCCGGCCTTCGAGCGGGCGCTCGCCTCCGGGCTGCCGGCGATGCTGCACTGCCTCGTCGACCCGCAGGCGCTGACGCCGACCCAGACCCTCGACGCGATCCGCGCCGGCGCGGTCGCGCAAGGCAAGGGCAAAGGCACGGGTCCCGACACGGGCAGCGAGGGCCCGGACGACGTTTGACGCGCCGTCCGCCGGGGGCCGCATCGTCAGAAGATCGAGATCAGCAGGATGCCGGCCACCATCAGCGCGGCGCCGCCGAGCCGCGCCGGGCCGGCCTTGACCTGCTTCATGCCGACCCAGCCGAAATGGTCGAGCGCCACCGAGGTCAGCAGGTTGGCGGTGATCAAGAGGCCGTTGAAGGCGCCGGCGCCGACCGTGTCGACGAACAGCAGGCCGCCGAACACCGCCACCGCGCCGGTGATGCCGGCGAGCGGCATCCACCAGCGCACGCCATTCACGTCCTCGCGGGTCGGGAGCGGCGTCGGCCGCACCAGGAACACCAGCGCGAACACGAAGACGACGGGCAGGAACGAGACGGTCGCCGCGAGCCAGGGGTTCACCAGGGCGCCGCGCAGCTGGGAGTTCCACACCACGCCCACCGCCTGCAGGATGCCCGCGACGACGATGAACGGGTAGAGCAGCTTCGGGTTGAGGCCGTGGCCCTCGTCCTTCTCCCCGCCCGTGTCGGCGGTGGTGCGGGCGATGAAGAAGACGCCGACGGCCATCAGCAGGCCGCCGAGCCACGGCATCGGCTTGAAGCCGCCGCCCTGCAGCCCGAACAGGCCGAACGCATCCATCGCCAGCGAGGCCAGGATGTTGGCCGTCAGCGTCAGGCCGTTGAACGGTCCGGCGCCGACCTTGTCGATGAAGGCGAGGCCGCCGAACACCGCGACCGCGCCCGCGACGCCGCCGAGCGGGGCGTACCAGGGCATCTTGCCCAGCGTCTCCAGGGTCGGGAGCGGCACCGGCATGATGAAGAACAACGTCGCGAACACGAACACGATCGGGGCGAACGACACCGTCGCCGCCAGCCACGGGTTCACCAGCCGCCCCCGCAGCTGGGCGTTCATGGAGTTGCCGAGCGCCTGCAGGGCGCCGGCGATGAGGATGAAGGGATAGAGCAGGGCGGCGTTCACGAGCGGGATCTCCGATCCGAAGGGCTGAGGGCTTGGCCGAGGCGTCAGACGAGGAGCAGGCCGGCGAGCGCCAGCGCCAGCGCCGGCGGCATCACCAGCAGGCCGAGCTTGAGGAAGCGCCAGAAGCCGACATCCTCGCCCTCGCGCCGGATCGCGGTGAGCCAGAGGATCGTGGCGAGCGAGCCGGTGACCGAGAGGTTCGGCCCGAGGTCGACGCCGATCAGGATCGCGGCGGCGATGGTCTTCGAGACGGCCGCGGCATGGACCGCGGCGCCGGCGAGGAGGCCCGCCGGCAGGTTGTTGACGAGGTTGGAGCCGACGGCGACGACGACGCCCGAGCCCCAGGCGGTGCCGGCCGGGTCGGCCTGGGCGTAGGCCTTGAGCTGGTCGGCGATCATCTTGAGCACGCCGGACTTCTCCAGCGCCTCGACCAGGACGAACAGGCCGGCGACCAGCGGCAGCACGCTCCATGACACGTCCTTCACCACCGCGACGAGGCCGCTGCGCTTGATCGCGAGGACGACGAGGGTGGTGGCCAGCCCCGCGATGAAGGTCGGCAGGCCGAGCTCGATCCCGGCCGCCGACGACCCGATCAGCGCGGCCGCGGTGGCGACGATGCCGGCGCCCGCGACCTTGCCGCCGAGCCCGAGCGACGCGGCCTCGACGTCGGTCGCGATCGCCTGGCGCTTCAGCGTGCCGTTCTGCGTGACGCGCAGGACGAGGTAGGTGGCGACGATGGCCAGCACCGAGGGCAGGCCGAAGGTCGCGAGCCATTCCCCCAGCGGCGGCATGTGGTCGGCGAACACGACGAGGTTGGCCGGGTTCGAGATCGGCAGCACGAAGCTCGCCGCGTTGGCGATGAAGGCGCAGATGAACAGGTAGGGCAGCGGGTTCTCGACCTTCGCCGCCTTGGTCGCGGCGTAGACGGCCGGCGTCAGCACCACGGCGCAGGCGTCGTTCGAGAGGAACACCGTCACCACCGTGCCGACGACGTAGACCAGCAGGAACAGCCGCGTGGCCGAGCCCTTGGCCATCCGCACCGCGATCGTCGCGAGCCAGTCGAACAGGCCCTCCTTCCGCGCGATCTCGGCGAGCAGCATCATGCCGATGAGGAACAGGTAGACGTCGGTCCCCTTGGCGACGCCGTCGAGCGCGTCGTGCCACGGCAGCAGCCCGAGGACGACGAGGAGGACGGCCCCGAGCGCCGCCCAGATCGCCTCCGGCCATCCGAACGGCCGCAGGATCACGCCGAGCGTCGCGGCGCCCGCGATCCCCCAGGTCGCGAGGTTGGGTGTCATGGCCAGTCCAGCGATCACGTCTTGCATCCCCCGGCGCCCCGCGGGGCGCGTCTCGTCCTGAAATCCTGGGTCAGGCGCTCACCACTTGCGCCCGGCCCGGTTGGGGCCGAGCTGGTCGCCGCGTACGCCCTTCTGGAGCCAGCGGCCGACATTCGGCACGTCGCTGCCGGGCTTGCCCGGGATCGCGGGCACGAAGCCGGGCTCGTCGAAGGCGACGACCGGCTCGATCACGTCGGTGTCGACGAAGTCGGGCCCGTGGCCGGACCAGTCCTCGTGCACCGCCTCGACCTGGATGCTGCGCGCGTCCCGCGGCCAGGCCAGCCACGCCGCGTAGGTGCGCCCGCCCGCGTGCGCCATGCGGACCCATGGCCCTGTCCCGACGCGGGCATGCACGTAGCGCGGCGGCGCGTCGGAGAGCACCACGGCGCGGACCGCGATCCGCCCGCGCGCGTCGGCGACCATGCCGGAGGTCTCGGGCGTCGCCGGCCGCGCGGCGACGCGCCGGTCGGCCGGGCTGGTGATCAGCACGAACGGCCACGGGCGGTCGAGCGCCTTGAAGCGCCAGCTCGTGACCGGGCCGTCGATCGCCGCGACCGCGTAGCCGACCGAGCCGTCCTCGTTCTGCCCGACCGAGCGCGCCGCGGCGTAGAGGGTGCGCCCGTCATGGGCGAGCTCGTTGTAGTGGGTGTGGCCCATCTCCACGAGGCGCACGCCCGTGGCCCGGAACAGGCCGGCGACGTCGAGGCGGTCGTCGGGCTCGCGCAGGTCGTCGGGGTAGGCGTGCATGAACACCGCGACGGGAACGCCGTCCTCGGCCGCTTGGGTCAGCGCCGCGCTCAGCCACTGCGTCTGGTCGGGCCCCAGGCGGAAATCGAGGCCGATGCCCTTCCGGCCGTAGCCCGGGCTGACGATGTCGACGAACAGGCAGCGGACGCCCTGAAAATTCTCGCACGCGCAGTAATGCGGGATCTCGGCCGGCGGCCAGGTCTCCTCGGGCGACCCCACCGGCGGCTGGTCCAGCGTCCACACCGTCGGAGCCGGCAGGCCCCGCGACGCGACCAGGCCGGCGTGGAACGCCTGGAAGTCGGCCATCGCCCCCTGCTGCCGGTCGTGATCGCCGGGAATCAGGCGCACCGGCAGGTGCGGATGCCGGGCGAGGGCGTCGGCGAGGATCGCGTACTCGCAGGCCCAGCCGTTCTCGGCGAGGTCGCCGGGCAGGTAGACGAAGTCGAGCAGGTGCTGCGGCGCGATCATTGCGATCTGGTCGAGGATCGCGCGGAAGTCGGCGGCGTTGCGCGTGTCGGGCTTCGTCAGGTGCAGGTCGCCGACGTGCAGGAACACCAGCGGTTCGGCGGTCGGCGTCCCGCGCTCGGCGGCGGTCGGCATGGAGGCGTCGGACATTGCGGGTGGGTCCGTCCGATCAAGCGGTCGCGGGCATCGCGGCCGGCAGGCCGCCGTCCGGGCGGCCTCCGATCGCGGTCGCGTCGCGGGTCTCGGGCATCAGCGCGAGGTAGAGGACGAAGCCGAGCCCGGCGGTCGCCGCGAGCGCCAGGAACGCGGCCGAGTAGCCCGCCGAGACGATGATCAGCCCGGCGAACGTGGCGCTGAACGCGGCACCGAGCCCCTGCGCCGTCGCCACCGCCCCCTGCGCGGCGTTGAAGCGGCCGCCGCCGCGGGTGAGGTCGGCCACCACCACCGGGAACAGCGCGCCGTAGACGCCGGCACCGACGCCGTCGAGCAGCTGGACGCCGACGAGCCAGAACGGGTTGTCCGACAGCGTGTAGAGCACGCCGCGCAGGGCCAGAACGCCGAAGGCCGCGAGGAAGATCGGCTTGCGCCCGATTGCGTCGGCCTTGGCGCCGACGAACATCGCCACCGGCACCATCACGCATTGCGCGGCGACGATGCAGACCGCGATCAGCGAGGTCGCGTGGTCCTTGCCCGACAGGTGCGTCAGCAGCTGCCCGACCGAGGTCAGCATCGCCGCGTTCGAGAGGTGGAACAGCGCGCACAGGCCGGCGAACAGCACCAGCGGCTTGTTCTTCAGCAGGGTGGCGAAGCCCGACGGCGCGTCCTCCTCGACGACGTCCTGTTCCTTGGTCATGCCGCGGGCGAGGTCGTCGTCGATGGCTCGCGCCGGCACCAAGAGCATCGCGCCGATGGAGCAGACGGCGAGCGCCCCCATCAGCCAGAACACCACGACGGGCCCGAAGAAGTAGGCGAGCCCGCCGGCGAGCGCGGCGGAGACGGCGTTGCCGGCGTGGTTGAAGCCCTCGTTGCGGCCGATCCGCCGCGAGAACATTTTGGGGCCGACGATCCCGAGGGTGATGGCGGCGAGCGCCGGCGGGAAGATCGCCCCGGCGACGCCGGCGACCGACTGCGTCGCGGCGACGAAGTAGAAGTTGCCGATGAACGGCAGCGCGAGGCAGCTCGCCGTCACCGCCAGGGCGGCGGCGATCACCACGGCGCGCTTGGCGTTGGTGCCGTCGATCAGCATCCCGGCCGGCGTCTGCGCGATCAGCCCGGCGATGCCCGCGATCGTCATGATCAGGCCCGTCGTCGCCTCGTTCCAGCCCTGGTCGGGCCCGCGCACGGCGATCAGGTAAATCGCGAGATAGGGCCCGAGGCCGTCGCGCACGTCGGCGAGGAAGAAGTTGAGGGCGTCGAGCCCGCGCAGGGTCTTCGCCGACGGCATCGAACCGGCCGTGCCGTCCCTCGCCCCCGCCTGTGTCGTGCTCACGTCGTCGCCCTCGCTGGTCGGGTGGCCGGGCGGATCGCCTCCGCTCGGCCGGGTGCTCAAGTCGTTGATCGCGCCTGTGTTCCGCCGCCCCGCTGCGATCAGGCCGCCTCGGCCGTCGCCGGCTTCGGCTTGCGGACGGTGCCGTCGTGGTCGACGTGCAGCCGGACGGCCTGCCCGTCCTTCTCGGCCGGCACGTCGAAGTGCTTCGGCCGCCGCTCCGGCTCGCCGGTCACGCGGTAGCCGGCGGCCTCCGCGGCGGCGATCGCGGCGGCCGGATCCGCGTCCGAACCCGCAGCCTTCGCCGGCCACGTCACCGCGTGCACCGTGCCGTCGGCGGCGGTGAGGCGCGCGACCTTGATCTCCGACGGCTTGCGCTCGCCCTCCACCGTCACGGCATCGCCGACGCGGAGCGCGATGCCCTCGGCCCCCTTCGGCCCGACGTCGGCGAGGTGTCGCCCGTCGGCGCCTTCGATGGCGAAGCGGTGCCCGAAGATGGCCCAGACGGTTCCGGTGGCGTTCGTCGTCGTCATGATCGTCTCTCTGAGGGGTGGTGGGTCGGTCAGCGCGGCGGCGCGGCGTCCGGTGGCGGCGGAGGCCGCCCCGGATCGATCTCGGTCATCGCGCCGGTGGCGGCGGCGATGGCGTGCGCCTCGATCACGGTGCCCAGCGCGCTGCGGGCGAGAACCCCGCGGACGGTCAGGGCGCGCCCGGCCCGGAGCTCGGCGTTCCAGCGTTCGGCCTCGCGCGGCGGCATCCGCACCTGCGTGCCGTCCGCGAGCAGCACCCCGTTGATCTCGCCGCGCTTGCCGTGCAGCGGCATGGCCACGCGCCCGGTCACCGTCGTCTCGCTGCGGTCGCGCCCGGGCGGCCCGAGGTCGATCACCGTCGCCCCGGTCGCGTCGTTGCGGATCATCGTGCCGTCGACCAGCGGCAGCGCGCGGGCCTTCAGTCCGTGGATGGTGACGGCATCCCCGGGGCGCACCGCGAAGGCCAGCTGCACGCTGAGATGGGGCGGCGCCTTCACCTCGGTGCCGTCGGTGAGGATCAGGCCGTCGATGTCGCCGCGTGGCGTCAGCGTGTACTGCCGCACCGTTCCGCGTGTCTCGGGCAGGCCGGCGGGATCGAACGCCGTCTGCGCCGCTGCGCTCGCTGCCGAGAGGGCGAGCGCCGCGATGGCCGGGAGGAGAGCCGTCTTCCGATGCCGCACGACGCCTCCCTGTCCCGATCGGATCACGGGAAGGCCATGGCACCGTCCGTGCCATCGACAAAACGCTTACGGATCAGATGGTTGCCTCGGCAACGGTCAAGCTTGATCGTCCGGATTCGCGACAGCGACCGTCGTGAGATCGGACAGGCGCGCGCCGTCGGCCGGCGCGCCGAGGCCGTAGCGCTCGATCTTGGCGTAGAGCAGCTGGCGCTGGATGCCGAGGCGCCGGGCGGCCGCGGTGCGGTTGCCGCCGGACGCCTCCAGGGCCGCCGCGATCATCGCCGCCTCGAGCCGCGCCACGGCGCCGGGCAGGTCGCCGGCGAGCCAGTCGAGCGGCTCGGCCTTACGGGCGGCGGCGGGCAGGTCGAGGTCGGGCGCGTCGATCGCGTCGCCCCGCACCAGCACGCCGGCGCGCTCGATCACGTTGCGCAGCTCGCGGACGTTGCCCGGCCAGGCATGTCCGAGCAGCCGCGCGGCGGCCGCCGCCGTCAGCCGCTTACCCCCGAGCCCGGCGCCGGCCAGGAAATGCTCGGCCAGCGGCAGGATGTCGGCGAGGCGCTCGCGCAGGGGCGGCAGCGCGATCGGGACGACGTTGAGGCGGTAGTACAGGTCCTCGCGGAACGTGCCGGCGGCGACCATCCCCGGCAGGTCGCGGTGGGTCGCGGCGACCACCCGCACCGCGACGGCGACCGGGCGGCCGCCGACCGGCGCCACGACCTTGTCCTGGATCACCCGCAGGATCTTGGCCTGCATCTCGCGCGGCATGTCGCCGATCTCGTCGAGGAACAGGGTTCCCCCGTTCGCCTCGCGGAACGCGCCGGTTCGGTCCGTCACCGCGCCGCTGAACGCCCCGCGGACATGGCCGAACAGCTCGCTCTCGAGGAGGTCGCGGGGGATCGCGGCGCAGTTGACCGGGACGAAGGCGCCGGAGCGGCGCTTCGCGTAGGTGTGGAGCGCGCGCGCCACCAGCTCCTTGCCGGTGCCGGTCTCGCCCTGGATCAGGATCGTCGCATCGCTGTCGGCGGCGAGCCCGATGGTCTTCTGCACCCGCCGCATCCCGGCGCTCGACCCGATGAGGCCGTCGCCGGCGCCCGGCTCGCCGGCCGCGGCCGAGGGGATCGCCGGCCGGTCGAGCATCGCGGACAGCACCGCCGCGAGGTCGGCGCGGCCGACGGGCTTCGTCAGGTGGTCGTGCGCGCCCAGCCGCATCGCCTCGATGGTGTTGCCGGCATTGGCGTAGGCCGTCAGCACGGTCACCGGCGGCGGGCTGTCCTGCGCGCGGATGCGGGCGAGCACCGCCATGCCGTCGAGGTCGCCCGGCATGCGCAGGTCGAGCAGGATCGCGGCGACCCCCGGCTCGGCCGCCAGCCGCGACAGGGCCTCGCGGCCCGAGGCCGCCACCACGGGCCGGTGGCCGAGATCGGCGATGGTCTCGGCGAGGCTCTCGGCCAGGGCCGCGTCGTCGTCGACGATGAGGATCAGAGCCATATCGCCATCAGAGCCAGGGCAGGTCGATCTCGAAGGTGGCGCCCACGGTCGATTCGACGAGCCGCACCTCGCCGTCATGCGCGCGGGCGATCTCGCGCACGATCGCGAGGCCGAGGCCGGTGCCGTCGGGACGTCCGGTGGCGAAGGGCTCGAACGGCTCGGCCCGGATCGCGTCGGGGACGCCCGGCCCGGTATCGGAGACGGTGAGGAGCAGGCGCGCACCGCGAGCGTCGCCGATGCGCGCGGCGGCGAGCCGGACGAGGCCGCCCTCGGGCACGTGCTGGAGCGCATTGAGCACGAGGTTGTCCAGCGCCCGGGCGATCTGGCCGGCATCGATCGAGACCCGGGCGCCGGCCGGCAGCCCGTCGGTCTCGACCGCGAGCCGCACGCTCTGCTCGCGGGCCAGATCCTCGTGCAGGCGGGCGCTGGCCTCGAGCAGGGCGGCGACGTCGGCGGGCGCGCGCACGGGCGGCCGCGCCTGCGTCAGGCCGAGGAGGTCCGAGAGCAGCCCGTCGATGCGGGCGACCTGCTCCAGCACGGTCTCGATCGCGCCGCGGGCGCGGGCCGGATCGCCGCTCGCCAGGGCGTTCTCGGCCTTGAGGCGCATCGCCGAGAGCGGGTTGCGGATCTCGTGGGCGACGCTCGCCGAGAGCCGCCCGACCGCGGCGAGCTTCTCGGCCGCCACCGCCCGTCCCTGCGCCTCGCGCAGGCGCGCGCTCGCCGCGTTCAGCGCGTCGACGAGGCGGTCGAGCTCCGGCTCGCCGGTCGGCGCGAGGTCGGGCAGGTCGCCGCGCTCGGAGCGCGGCGCGGCAAGCTGCGCCTTGAGCCGGGCGATGTGGCCGGAGAAGCCGTAGAGGAAGCGCCCGAGGAACAGCGCCGAGCCGAGCACGGTCGCCGCGAGGAAAGCGAAGCCGGCAAGCAGCTGGCGGTAGGCCGGGCCGTGATCGGTCTGGATCCGCGCCATGGTCCAGGCGGTCGCGCCGACGATCGGGCCGCGCAGGGGGCAGGCCTGGAGCAGCAGGGCCTGCGTCCGGCTCGGGCGGCGGAGCGCCACGGGCCGCTCGGTGCGCAGCGCGTCGGCATTGATCTGCGCGATGCTGTCGCGCTCGGCCGCCGGCAGGTCGGTCTTCGGCCCGGTGCCCTCGTAGGTCGGGAAGGCGTAGGCGACCGAGCCTTCGGACGCGGTCCAGATCCCGCCCTCGACGCCGGGCGAGCGGGCGAGCGCCACGCTCACCGCATCGGCGAGGTCGGCGCGCAGGGCGGCGTCGACCGCGCGCGTGGACGGCATCGCGCCGGCGACGAAGGCGGTGCGGTCGACGATCTCGCGGCAGGCGCGGGCGACCGCGACCTCGGCCTGGCCGACCTGCACGTCGGCCGACTGGCTGTAGAACGCGAACAGCAGGTAGCCGGTGGCCGCGGCGGAGGCGAGCAGCAGCAGCCAGAGCGCGAGCAGCCGCGCCCGCAGCGAGCGCGGCATCACCGGCCGCGCCATCGCCGGGCTCGGTCGAAACCTGGGTCGAAGCGGATCTCGCGCACCGGGCGTCTCGGCCCCTTCATCGGCAAGGCGCCACCGCCTCGGATGCTGCCGGTGGTCGCATGTTCCGGCCGGGCGACCAAGCGGGCTGGGCGGATGTTGGGTCGGGCGGCCTCGACGGTCCTGCGGAGGCCCCCCTCGCTTGACCGCCCCGGCGGTTTTCGACAGGGTCCGCGGCGCTGCAATCCGCGGTTCCGGCGAGGGCCGCCGCACTGGACGATCCGCAAAAGCTCCCGATGGCGTCAGGCGACGAGACGGCTCCCGAGGCGGCTCCCGGGCCCTTCACGATCTGCCGCGAGGACGAGCCGGTGCCGGCAGCGCTTCGCGGCGCCGTCGCCGGGATCGGCAATTTCGACGGGGTCCATCGTGGGCATCGCGCGCTGGTCGCGGCGGTGCGCGCCGCCGCCGACGAGACCGGGGTCCCGGCGGCGATCCTTACCTTCGAGCCGCATCCCCGAGCCTACTTCGCCCCCGACAAGCCGATGTTCCGCCTCACCGGCGTCGCCGCCCGCGAGATCGTCTTCCGGCGGCTCGGGCTCGACGGGGTGATCGTGCGCCGGTTCGACGCGGGCCTCGCCGGCACCGGGGCGCGCGACTTCGTCGATCGGCTGCTGCGCGACGACCTCGGCCTGTCGGGCGTCGTCGTCGGGCACGACTTCCATTTCGGGCGCGGGCGCGAGGGCACGCCGGCGATGCTGGCGGCCCTGTGCGCCGAGGTCGGCCTGTCGTGCCGCATCGTCGCGCCGGTGGCGCTCGGCACCGAGGCCGACCCGGTCTCGTCGAGCGCGATCCGGCGGGCGCTCGCCGAGGGCGAGGTGGCCCGCGCCAACGCGCTGCTCGGCTACCGCTGGTTCGTGATCGCCGCCGTGCGGCACGGCGACAAGCGCGGGCGCACGCTGGGCTATCCGACCGCCAACCTCGCGCTCTCGGACTGCGCCCTCGCCCACGGCATCTACGCGGTGCGCGTGCGCCTGCCCGACGGCACGATGCGGGACGGGGTGGCGAGCTACGGCCGCCGCCCGACCTTCGACGACGGCGCGCCGCTGCTCGAAGTCAACCTGTTCGGGTTCGCGGGCGACCTCTACGGGCAGGAGATCGCGGTCGAGCTCGTCGGCTTGATCCGCGGCGAGGAGCGATTCTCGAGCGCCGAGGCGCTGATCGCCCGCATGGACATCGATTCGGCCGAGGCGCGGGCGATGCTCGCCGCCGACCGGACGCCGTCGATGCTGGACTGACCGGCGTCAGGGCGCCGAAGCGAGCGCGAGCGCGGCGTGGCGCAGGTCCTTCGCGTCGTGGCCGCCGCTGACGGCGTAGGCCGAGTCGCCGGTGGTCCAGGCCAGCGTCGCGCCGTCGCCGGCATCGGCCACCTCGGTGGCGAGCCCGGCCGCGTGCACGAGCCCGGTCGCGCGGCGCCGAGTTGCGAACAGGGAAACCTCGCCGAGCTCGCCGGCCGCGAACGCCACCTCGATCCCGGTGCCGCTGCGGGCGGGAAACACCTGCACGTCGCGCACCGTCCAGCCCTCGGGGACGGCGGGCAGCGCGATGCCGGTCGCCGCCGAGAGCCGCGCCCGGTCGTAGGCCGGCACGCCCTGCGCGCCGATGCGGACGCGGAGCTGCGCCACCTGCCGGGCCTGTTGCGCGTCGGCGACGAGCGCCGGGTCGACCGGCGAGGCGAAGGTGTCGGGCACCCCGAACTGGCCGACCTCGCTGTGCGCGAGCCAGCCCGCGCCGACGAGCACGGCGATCGCCGCCGCCCGCTTGAAGCGCGACGCGACGCGGTTCCAGCGCAGCGACCGGTCGAGGCGGCGGGCGGCGATGCGCAGGCGGTCCGGCCCGGGGCCGGGCGACGGCGCGAAGGATTCGCGTAGAGCGTCGCGGTCGTGCATCTCGGCCATCACGCGGGCCGCCACGTCGGGGTTGCCCGCCAAGTACGCCTCCACGTCGAGGCGGCGCATCACGTCGAGCTGCCCGTCGACGAAGGCGATGAGGTCGGTGTCTGCAATCGGGTCGGTCATCGCGGGTTCGTCCTGTCGTCTCGTTCGCCGTCGTCTCGCTCCGCGCCGTCAGAAGTCGCCGACGGCGCGGCGGGCAAAGGGCGCATCGCCCGGCCCCTCGGTGCGGCCGTCCCGGGTCACGAGGCGCAGGCCCGGCCGCTCGGGCGCACGCGGTCGAGGCTCGTCGGCGCCCTTCCGCGCGGCGTTCTCCCGCGCGGCGCCCTCGCCCTCCTCGAAGGCGCGCAACGCCGCCCGGCCGCGGCCGAGGCGCGACATCAGCGTGCCGATCGGGATGCCGAGCACCGCCGCGGCGTCGGCATAGGCCATGCCTTCGAGGGTGACGAGATGGAGGGCGGCGCGCTGCTCCTCGGGGAGCGTCAGGAAGGCGCGGCGGATCTGGGCGAGGCGCACCTGCCCCTCCTGGGCCGGCAGCGCCACCTCCTCGTGCATCTGCACCAGCACATCGGCATGGCGCGTCTCGACGCGCTTGCGGCGCTGGTCGTCGATGAAGACGTTGTGCAGCACCGTCATCATCCAGGTGCGCAGGTTGGTGTTCGGCCGGAGGCTGCCTTCCGCCTCCAGCGCCCGCACGAGCGTGTCGTGCACAAGGTCGTCCGCCCGCAGGGTGTCGCGGGTGAGCGAGCGCGCATAGCGCCGCAACGGCACCAGGAGGTCGACGATGTCGGGGCGCTTGGTCTTGTCGGCGATCATGGAACGCTAACGGAGCGGCGCGCGGATTTAATCCGTCCGCGCGCCGGCGTGCCCGAAGGGTCGGGTGCGCCGGCGCACGCGGCCCGCCGCGCTCGGCTTACTGGTACGCCTGCTGCAGGTCGAGCGAGCAGTCGCGGCCGATCTTCTCGTAGTTCTCGGCGAGCCAGGCCTGCGCGGCGTGGCGGCCCTTGTCGCGCAGGCGCTGGAACACGCGCCAGCGCGCGTCGAGCTTGGAGCCGGCATTGTAGGCGTCGAGCGCGTCGGTGCCGTCGATGCGGTGGACCAGCACCCGCTGGTACTGGCCCTGGCCGAGCACGCCCTCCTCGATCAGCCCGTCTACGAAGTCGATCGCGCGCAGCTCGCGCATCAGGTTGGCGTTGAAGGTGATCTCGTTCAGCCGGTCCTGGATCTCCCGCTCGGTCCGCGGGGTCTCGCGGCGCTCGACCGGGTTGATCTGCACCAGGAGGATGTCGCGGGTCACGGCGCCGCGATGCAGGGGATAGAGTGGCGGGTTGCCGAGGTAGCCGCCGTCCCAGTAGGGCACGCCGTCGATCTCGACGGCCTGGAATACGGTCGGCAGGCAGGCCGAGGCCATCAGGTGGTCGACGGTGAGGCGCTCGCGCTCGAACACCGCGAGCTTACCGGTCCAGACGTTGGTGGCCGAGACGAAGACGCCGGCCGTGCTCGCCTCGCGCAGGCGCTCGAAATCGACCTGGGCGGCGAGCGCCTTGCGCAGCGGGTTGATGTTGAGCGGGTTCGAGACGTAGGGGCTCGGCGTCAGCACCTTCGACCAGAACTCGATCACCGGGTTGCCCTTCAGCGCGCCGAACATCCCGTGGAACAGGCTGCGCTGGCCCGGCGAGAAGTCGCCGTCGAGGCTGACCTCGCGCCAGAACCGCTCGAGCCCGGCGCGGGCGCCCTCGGGGCCGTCCTTCAGCCAGCCGTCGATCATCACCACGGCGTTCATCGCGCCGGCGCTCGCCCCGGTGACCGCCTCGAAGCCGAGGCGCCCGTCCTCGATCAGCGCGTCGAGGACGCCCCAGGTGAAGGCGCCGTGCGCGCCGCCGCCCTGCAGCGCCAGGGCGACGTTCTTCTCCGCCCGCGGCCCCGCGAGCACGTGATGCGAGGGGTGGGCGGAGGGACGGTCGGCGATGCCGTCGGAGACCGGCCCGGGCACGGCGGTGACCGGGTTGCCGGGCTCGGGACGATCGGTGCAGGGTTGCGAAGTCGGCGTCATCATCGCCTCAACATGGATTGTTGCGCTGCGGTATCAAAGGCCGCATCGCAGCATTTTTCTACGGACGCGGCGGCGGCGCAAGCGCGCCCGGTACGTCGCGGTTCCGCGAATCGGCGCGGTGGACGGCGGCGGCCCGGCAAGCGCGACGCGACCGGAGCGCGCGCGAGGTCCGGGGCGGGCGAGCACGATCCCGTTGGCGGACAACGCTTATCCGAGGCGGGGTCGGCACGATCGCACCGGGCCGTGGCCTGCGCGAACTCGACATCGCGGGGCGGATGCGACATGACACGCGCGGTGCAGACATGCATCGCCGCAGGATTGACGCGGTCCCGCGTCAATCGCAGCTAAACGATCGACCGTGCAAGCTGATGGCGTGCTGCGCGCAGCCGCCGGCCGATCGCGACGTCGCGAAACACAAGGCCTTGAACGAAGGTCCACGATGGAAGCCATGCAAGCCGCCAGCCTCGACCAGAACCCGCTCGCCGCGCAGGCCGCGGGCCTGACCGGACCGGAGATCGCCGGGCCGGCCCCGCGCCACCGCACCGTCGGGGTGCGCGTCGGCCAGGGCGAGGGCGCGGTGACCGTCGGCGGCGGCGCACCGGTCGTCGTCCAGTCGATGACCAACACCGACACCGCCGACATCGACGCCACGGTGGCGCAGGTCGCGCAGCTGGCGCGGGCCGGCTCGGAGCTGGTGCGCATCACCGTCGACCGCGACGAGGCCGCCGCCGCCGTCCCGAAGGTGCGCGAGCGCCTGGACCGCATCGGCTGCCACGTGCCGCTGGTCGGCGACTTCCACTACATCGGCCACAAGCTGCTCTCCGATCACCCGGCCTGCGCCGAGGCGCTGGCGAAGTACCGGATCAACCCGGGCAACGTCGGCTTCAAGGAGAAGAAGGACGTCCAGTTCTCGACGATCATCGAGCAGGCGATCCGCTACGGCAAGACGGTGCGCATCGGCGCGAACTGGGGCTCGCTCGACGAGGCGCTGCTCACCCACCTGATGGACGAGAACGCCCGGCTGCCCCGGCCGATCGACGCCCGCGCGGTGATGCGCGAGGCGATGGTGCAGTCGGCGCTGTCCTCGGCCGAGCGCGCCGTGGAGCTCGGCCTGCCGAAGGACCGCATCATCCTCTCCGCCAAGGTCTCGGCGGTGCAGGACCTGATCGCGGTCTACCGAGAGGTCGCGCGCCGCTCGGACTACGCGATCCACCTCGGGCTGACCGAGGCCGGCATGGGCTCGAAGGGCCTGGTCGCGGCGTCTGCCGCCATCGGCGTGCTGCTGCAGGAAGGCATCGGCGACACGATCCGCTACTCGCTGACGCCGGAGCCCGGCGGCGACCGCACCGTCGAGGTGAAGGCCAGCCAGGAACTGCTGCAGACCATGGGCTTCCGCACCTTCGTGCCGATGGTGGCGGCCTGCCCCGGCTGCGGCCGCACCACCTCGACCACGTTCCAGGAGCTCGCCCGCGACATCCAGAACTGGATCGTCACCTCGATGCCGGAGTGGAAGAAGACCTATCCGGGCGTCGAAGGCCTGAACGTCGCGGTGATGGGCTGCATCGTCAACGGCCCCGGCGAATCGAAGCATGCCGACATCGGCATCTCGCTCCCCGGCACCGGCGAGACCCCGACCGCGCCGGTCTTCATCGACGGCAAGAAGGCGATGACCTTGCGCGGCGCGACGCTGGCCAAGGACTTCGAGACGGTGGTGATCGACTACATCGAGCGCCGCTTCGGCCAGGGCGCCCGCAACGCCGCGGAGTAGCACCGCCGCGCCTCCCCCTCCCCCGCACCCCAGTCGGGCACACCCCGGCTTGGGCACATGTAAGGTGCGGGTCCCGGGCGAGCCCGAGACCGGTCGGGCGGAGGGACGCCCGTTCCCCGAAACCTCCCTGTTCCCGCCCGCACGGGGGCGTGATAGCAGGGCGCCGAGATTCCGTGAGCGGCAGGCCCAGCGGCCGCCGTGGCCCGGCATTCGCGTTCCCGGTCGCATCCTCCGGTGGGACCCTCGATGCGCCACACCGCGAAACGCCGTGCAGGCTTGATGAGCCTCGATCGCACCCGATGACCCAACCCGTGACACCGGGCGGCACCGCCGCTCAGCCCGACGCCGCGGGCGTCCAGCCCGCCGCGGACGGCCCGGCCCTGGCCGCGCCCGGCACCGTCGTGCACCCCGCCGGCGCCGTCGACCCGGCGGAGGGCCGGGCGCACGCCGCACCGGGCCTCTGGACGCTGGCCGTCGGCTCGGTCGGCGTGGTCTACGGCGACATCGGCACCAGCCCGCTCTACGCCTTCCGCGAGGCGCTGGTGCCGGCCCGCTACGACAACATCCTGCTGGCGGAGGAGGTGCTCGGCACCGCCTCGCTGATCCTGTGGGCGCTGTTCCTGATCGTGACGGTGAAGTACGTCGCGATCCTGCTGCGCATGGACAACAACGGCGAGGGCGGCATCCTCTCGCTGATGGCGCTGGCGCGGAAGGCGCTCGGCGGATCGCGGATCGTGTTCGCGCTGGGCCTGCTCGGCGCGGCGCTGTTCTACGGCGATGCGGTGATCACCCCGGCGATCTCGGTGCTGTCGGCGGTGGAGGGGCTGAAGCTCGTCACCCCGGCCTTCGAGGGCTCGGTGCTGCCGATCACCGTGGCGATCATCCTCGCGCTGTTCCTGGTGCAGAGCCGCGGCACCAGCAAGGTCGCGGCCTTCTTCGGGCCGGTGATGGTGCTGTGGTTCCTGGCGCTGGCGCTCGCCGCCGTGCCGCACATCGTCGGAAACCTCACGGTCTTCAAGGCGCTGAACCCGTGGTACGCCGTGCATTACCTGCTCGGCCACGGCACCGGCGCCCTCGTCGCCCTCGGCGCGGTCTTCCTCGCCGTCACCGGCGCGGAGGCGCTGTTCGCCGACCTCGGCCATTTCGGCCGGCGGCCGATCCAGATCGCGTGGCTCGGCCTCGTCTTCCCGTCGCTGGCCCTGAACTATCTCGGCCAGGCGGCCCTGGTGCTGGAAAAGCCCGAGACCACCGATCCGTTCTTCCAGCTGTTTCCCGAATGGGCGCTGCTGCCGATGGTGATCCTGGCGACGCTCGCCACCGTCACCGCGAGCCAGGCGGTCATCACCGGGGCGTTCTCCCTGTCCCGGCAGGCGATCCAGCTCGGCCTGCTGCCGCGGCTCGAGATCCGCCACACCTCCGAATCGCATTCGGGGCAGATCTTCCTGCCGCAGATCAACGGCCTGCTGATGATCGGCGTCGTGGTGCTGGCGGTGGTGTTCCGCTCGTCCTCGGCCCTGGCCTCGGCCTACGGCATCGCGGTCACCGGCACGATGCTGCTCACCGCGAGCATGACCTTCCTCGTGGTCTGGCGGCTGTGGCACTGGTCGCCCGTGGCGGCGGCCGCCCTGATGCTGCCGTTCATCGTGATCGAGTTCCTGTTCCTGCTCTCGAATCTGCTCAAGGTGTTCGAGGGCGGCTACGTGCCCCTGCTGCTCGCCGCCGGCCTGATCGTGCTGATGTGGACCTGGGTGCGGGGCGTCACGATCCTGTTCAACAAGACCCGCAAGACCGACGTGCCGATCCTCGAGCTCGTCGGCATGCTGGAGAAGAGCCCGCCGCACCACGTGCGCGGCACCGCGGTGTTCCTGACGAGCGATCCCGAGATCGCGCCGGCGGCCCTCCTGCACAACCTCAAGCACAACAAGGTGCTGCACGAGAAGAACGTCATCCTCACGGTCGAGACCGTCGACACCCCCCGCGCCAACGGGCCGGACCGGGTGCGGCTGGAGCCGATCGGGCCGGGCTTCTACAAGGTCGTGATGAAGTTCGGCTACATGGAGACGCCGAACATCCCAAAAACCCTTGTGCTGCTGCGCAAGGAGGGCTTCAAGTTCGACATCATGGCGACGTCGTTCTTCCTGTCGCGCCGCTCGATCCGCCCGGCCGCCCATTCCGGGATGCCGCTGTGGCAGGACCGGATCTTCATCACGCTCGCCAAGAACGCCAACGACGCGACGGACTTCTTCCAGATCCCCACGGGCCGGGTCGTGGAGGTGGGGACGCAGGTCACGGTCTGAGGCGCCCCACTTCCAGGCCAGCCGGGATGGCGGCGCGCATCGTCGCTCGATGTCACAGGCGTTCGACGGGCACGCCCACGGCCGCACCCGCCTCTGCGCGGCGCGTGTCGAGGGTCGCGAGCGTCAGGCCGGCATCGGCGGCGATCGCCCGATGAAGCGCATCTCCAGCGCGAAAGCCGGGATGGGTCTGGTCCGCGAAGCGTGCCGCCGTCCGAAACGTCCTCTCGTCGATCGGCAGCATCACGAGCGACGTAGCCGTCAGGCGCGTGAACGCCGACGGGGCCACCGAACGATGCTGCGAATCGATCGTGCCCGTGCGGAACTTGATCGAGAGCGGTGCCGAGAACTCGGTGGCGACCCAGGCACTGATGGCGAGGTCCCCGCCTGCCCAGGCGGTGGGCCAAGCCTGCATCCGGGCGGTTTCCCGCTCCTCGGTCTACGCCGCGACCGAGACCGACGTATCGAGATACGGCATCAGTACCGTTCGTCGTCCCGCATCGCGCGCACAAACGTCGCGGCACCCTCCGGCTGCAGCGGCATCGCGGCGGTGACGGCCCTGAGGGTCGTCATATCGATCGGCCGCTTCGGTCCCGGCATGGCACTGTGTCGTGCCACCTCGCGCCCGCGACGCGTGACGACAGCGGCTTCGCCGGCGACCACTCGGTCGACGAGCGCGCTGAGTCGCGCCGTTGCCTCTGCCAAGCTCACCGTTTCCATCGCCCTCAATGCCCATCGAGCTGGTCATCGTAGGTGGCGGATCAGGATTCGGCTATCCGCCCGTTCCCTCCTATGCGTGCGTGCGCCAACGCACACGGCATGCCCCAGGCGCCGGGCTCGGGCCGCGTGCGGTCGTTTGCCCGCGTTGCACCGCGCAGCAGGCATGCCGTAGATTGAATTCATTCTGAGAACGACATGCGGACCCGGGGGGCGTCGCGGCACGGGTGGCCTTCGCGTCGCCCGGGCCGTCGCGCCGTCCCGGTGCGATCCGCATTCACACAGGACGTTTGCGAATGATCAAACTGACGGTGAACGGAGCGCCACGCAGCTTCGACGGCGACCCCGACATGCCGCTGCTGTGGTACCTGCGCGACGAGCTCGGCCTGGTCGGCACCAAGTTCGGCTGCGGCCAGTCGCTGTGCGGCGCCTGCACGATCCACCTCGGCGGCACCGCGACCCGCTCCTGCACCACCCCGATCTCGGCCGCGGCCGACCAGGAGGTGACGACCATCGAGGGGCTTTCCCCCGACGGCAACCATCCGGTGCAGGTGGCCTGGCGCGACCTCAACGTGGCGCAGTGCGGCTACTGTCAGTGCGGCCAGATCATGCAGGCGGCCTCGCTCCTGAAGGATACGCCGAAGCCGACCGACGCGCAGATCGACGAGCAGATGAGCGGCAACATCTGCCGCTGCGGCACCTACCCGCGCATCCGCGCCGCGATCCACCAGGCCGCCGGTCAGGCGCCCGCCAGCAAGGGAGAGCGCCTGTGATCCATGACGCAAAGATGATAGCCGACCTCGCCGCCGAGGCGCCGACCCGGCCGACCCTGATCGCCAACGTCAGCCGCCGCGCCATCCTCGGCGGGCTCGGCGCCTTCGTGCTCGCGGTGAACCTACGCGACACCGCCAAGGCCGAGACCAAGGCCCAGGAGCCGGCGAAGTTCGGCGCCGACGGCATGCCGCACGGCTGGCGCGACGACCCGAAGATCTTCGTGGCGATCGCCGCCGACGGCCGCGTGACCGTGACCAACCACCGCTCCGACATGGGCCAGGGCGTGCGCACCTCGGTCGCCTTCGTCGTCGCCGACGAGCTGGAGGCCGACTGGTCGAAGGTCGGCGTGGTGCAGGCTTGGGGCGACGAGGAGCGCTTCGGCAACCAGGACACCGACGGCTCGCGCAGCTTGCGCCACTTCTTCCAGCACTTCCGCCACGCGGGCGCGGCGGCCAAGCTGATGCTGATCCAGGCGGCGGCCAAGCAGTGGAACGTGCCGGCCTCCGAGGTGACGGCCGAGAACCACGTGCTGACGCATGCCAAGTCGAAGCGCACGCTCGGCTACGGCGACGTCGCGGCGATCGCGGCGGAGCTGCCCGTGCCGGCCCGCGAGAGCGTGGCGCTGAAGGACCCCAAGGCCTTCCGCTACATCGGTAAGGGCCAGATCGGCATCATCGACAACCGCGACATCACCACCGGCAAGGCGGTCTACGGCCTCGACACGAAGCGCGAGGGCATGCTGTACGCGCTGGTCGCGCGCCCGGCGGTCTACGGCGGCAAGGTCGTGAGCTTCGACGATACCGAGACCCGGAAGGTCCCCGGCGTCGTGAAGGTGTTCAAGATCGACGGCGGCGAGATCCCCTCGGAGTTCATGCCGCTCGGCGGCGTCGCGGTGGTGGCCAAGAACACCTGGGCGGCGATGAAGGGCCGCGAGGCGCTGAAGATCGTCTGGGACGACGGCCCGAACGCCGGCTACGACACCGACGCGTTCCGCACCGAGCTCGAGAAGGCGGCGCGCGCGCCCGGCAAGGTCGTGCGCAACCAGGGCGACGTCGACGGGGCGATGGCCAAGGCCAAGACCAAGCTGACGGCCGACTACTTCGTGCCCCACCTCGTCCAGGCTCCGATGGAGCCGCCGGCGGCTGTGGCGCAGGTGAAGGACGGCGCGTGCGAGGCCTGGGCCTGCACGCAAGGGCCGCAGGCGGCGCACGACCGGCTGGTCAAGGCGCTGGGGCTTCCCGCCGACAAGGTTCGGGTGAACGTGACGCTGCTCGGCGGCGGCTTCGGCCGCAAGTCGAAGCCCGACTACGTGGTCGAGGCCGCGCTCTGCTCGCGCGAGGTCGGCGGCGCGCCGGTGAAGCTCACCTGGACCCGTGAGGACGACATCCACCACGGCTACTATCACACCATCTCGGCCGAGCACCTCGAAGCGGGCCTGGACGACAAGGGCATGCCGGTGGCCTGGCTCCACCGCTCGGCGGCGCCGACGATCGGCTCGATCTTCGCGCCCGATCCGAAGCACGAGCTGCCGTTCGAGCTCGGCATGGGCCTGGTCAACACGCCGTTCGCGGTGCCGAACATCCGGCTGGAGAACCCGGAGGCGGCCGCCCACGTGCGGATCGGCTGGTTCCGCTCGGTCTCGAACATCCCGCACGCCTTCGCGATCCAATCGTTCGTCGCCGAGCTGGCGCACGCGGCGGGGCGCGACGCGAAGGACTACCTGCTCGACCTGATCGGCCCGGCGCGCAAGATCGATCCCACCTCGATCGGCGATGTCTGGAACCACGGCGAGGATCCCAAGCTGTACCCGATCGACACCGGGCGCCTGCGCCGGGTGATCGAGACGGCGGCCGGTGGCGCCGGCTGGGGCCGCAAGCTCGAGAAGGGCCGGGGCCTCGGGATCGCGGGGCATTACAGCTTCGTCACCCACACCGCGGTCGCGGCGGAGGTCGAAGTCGACCCGAAGGGCGGCGTGAAGGTCGTCGCGGTCGACATCGCGATCGATTGCGGGCCGCAGGTGAACCCGGAGCGCATCCGCTCGCAGATGGAAGGCGCCGTGGTGATGGGGATGGGACTCGCGCTCACCTCCGAGATCACCTTCAAGAACGGCCGGGCGCAGCAGAACAACTTCGACGGCTACGAGATCATCCGGATCGACGCCGCGCCGAAGGTGATCCGCGTGCACCTCGTCAACTCGGGCACCTGGGACGGGCCGCTCGGCGGCGTCGGCGAGCCCGGCGTTCCGCCGGTGGCGCCGGCGATCGCCAACGCGGTGTTCGCGGCCACCGGCCGCCGCGTGCGGCAGCTGCCGATCCGCGACCAGCTCAGCGCCTAAGCCAAGGAAGCCGCGCCTCCCGCCGGCGCGGCGACGGACCGGACGACCGAGGGGCCCCTCTTCCACCGGAAGAGCGGGCCCCTCGGCATTTTGCGAAAAGCTCCGTGTCCGAGGCTTCTGTTTTCCGCGACGTCGCGTTTCGGCGGAGCCTTGCCGGTGGATGCCGCGTTTCCGTCACGAAGCCACCGGGATCGTCCTGTCGGTCCCCTCTCGGCTCCCAACCACCGGAGATCTCATTCGATGACGCGTCCTGCGTACCTCGCCACCCTGCTCGCCGTGTCCGCGCTCGCGGCGCCCGGCCTGATCGGGCCGGCTTCGGCCTCGCCCTGCTCGGATCGGATCGCCGGGCTGGAGAAGCGGGTGAAGGCGGAGTCGACCGAGGCGATCTCGGCCTCGACCAGCGGCCAGGGCGCCGCGGCCAAGCGCGGCGGCGAGGGCGTGACCGGCACGGAAGGCAACGCGCCCGGCCAGTCGCCGCAGGCCCCGCCGGAGAAGTCGGCCGAGGCCGGAAAGGGCGGCGACGCCGCCCAGCAGGCCAAGGTGGCGCTCGACGAGGCCCGCACCGCCGACGGCAAGGGCGACGCCAAGGCCTGCGAGGCGGCGTTGACCCGCGCCGAGGCGCAGCTCAAGGCGGCGCCGTAAGCACGAGCCTCCGCCGGATGCGCGAGCCTCCGCCGTCGTCCGTCGGATGCGGGGGCCGGTGGAGGCTCGGTTGGGTTCGCGCGCCGGATCGGAAGGACCCATGTGGGGCGGAGCCGGTCGGGCGCGGACGTGCGGCGGGCTGAAAAAAACCGTTTGCGGCGACGACGCCGGCGACGGCGAAACGGTTTGCGAAACGGTCGGTCGCGGCGAAACGATCGTGGGTCGGGGGCGGAGACCGTGTCCTCGCCCCGCGGAGGCTTCGTCAGGCCATCGCGTCGAAGGCTAAGCGGGCGGAGGCGGCGCCGAGGGCGTGCGCGTTGCCGTTGAGCCCGGCGCAGAGGTCGTCGATCTCGGCGACGTCGAGGGCCTCGCCGGTCTCGGCGGCGATGGCGTCGATGAGGTGATCCTGGCGGGGGTCGAACGGATGACCCTGCATCCGGTAGAACTGGTAATAGCGCAGGGCCGCCAGGACGGTGTCGCGCTCGCGGGCCGTGACCGTGAAGTTCTGCATGGGCTTTTGGCTCCCGTGTGGCTTCATCGAACGCCGGTACGTGCCGCGGCAACCGCACCAAGCTTGTCCATTGTACGCACAGCGCCGTGAGCGTCCATGTCTTGACACGGCGATCCTGCGTGATTCGGCCGAGAAAGTCCGATTGCGCGCAAGCGGATATTGAGTTTCCGAACGCAATTCCCGTGGTTTTTCAAACCTGTGCGGTCGCAGCCTGCGTTATTCTGCAGGTGTTCCTGCGCCATTGCATCGGATCACGATGTGAGAGTAGCGAGGAAGGCCGGCACCGTCTCGCTGGCCGGGCCGTAGCGGGCCTCGTCGAACGCGTCCGCGTTGTCGGAGGGCTCGGCGTTCAGCTCGCAGGTCGGGATGTTCCGCGCCTGCGCCAGCCGCACGTAGCCGGCCGCCGGGTAGACCGCCCCCGAGGTACCGATCGCGACGAACAGGTCCGCCGCCGACAGCGCCGCCTGGATCGCGTCGAGGTGGTGGGGCATCTCGCCGAACCACACCACGTTGGGCCGCGACGTGCCGACCGTCGAGCACAGCGGGCAGGCATCGGCGAGGTCGAGGTCGCCGGGACAGGGAAAAGTGCCGGCGCAGGCGGTGCAGCGGCCCTTCAGCAGCTCGCCATGCATGTGGACGACGGCACGCGAGCCCGCCCGCTCGTGCAGGTCGTCGACGTTCTGGGTGCACAGGAACAGCCGCCCGCCGCGCTCCGTCAGCGCCGCCTCGGCCTGCGCGAGCGCGACGTGGGCCGGGTTCGGCGCGGCCGCGACCGCCCCGCGCCGGCGCAGGTTGTAGAAGTCCAGGACGGTGCCGGGGTCGGCCGCGAAGGCCTCGGGCGTCGCGAGCCGCATCGGATCGAACCGCGCCCACATCCCGCCGCGGTCGCGGAACGTGCCGAGCCCGCTCTCGGCCGAGACGCCGGCTCCGGTGAGGACGAAGACGGTCTTCGGAAAGGGCGCACGCAGGGGCATGGGCGCGAGCCTACACCCGCCCGGCGCCGACCGCCCATCGGAATTCGGCGCCGGGCAGGTCGAAGCTGCGGGCCGGCGCGGCGAGGCTCGGCGGAGGGGCCGGCGCGGCGTCCCGCCGGGCGATGCGGCCCGAGCCGATCAGCCGAGCTATACCGCGCCGATGCGCATCCTCGGCCGCCTTCTCCTCGGCTCCCTCGCCCTGCTCCTCGCGATCCCGAGCGGCGGCGCGATCCTGCTCATGGCGCTCGTGCTCGATCCGGTGGCGAGCGTCTGGCTGACGAAAGGCGCGCTCGCCGGGCTCGATGCCGGCCTGTCGGACCTCGCCGCCGGCCTGCCGCCGGAGAGCTTCGCGTGGGTCCTCGCGGGGCTGGCGAAGGCGTCCTTCGTGCTGCTCGCGGTGCCGCCGGCCCTGGTGGCGCTGGTCGGCGAGACCCTGCGCTGGCGCGGCCTGCTCTGGTACGGCGCCGGGTGCGGCCTGATCACCGCCGCCCTGCCCTGGCTCGCGCGCGGGGCCGTGCACCCCGGCGGCACGGCGCTCGCGGCGGAGGCGCGGGTCACCGCGATCCTGTTCCTCGCCGGCGCCGGTGCCGGGCTCGTGTACTGGCTGATCGCCGGGCGAAGCGCCGGGCGGCCCCCGACGCGGGCGTGACGTTTCTGCGACACGGGCGCGCTTCGGGGCGGCCCGGCGGGATGCTTCGGATGCGTCGAACCGTCGAACCCCGGTCGGCCCGCCCAGGATCCCCCTGGCGGCGACGAGGGACGAACGATGATCGCACGCCGCCCGTGGACGACCCGGACCGCCCTCGCCCTGCTCGCGGCCCTCCTGCCCGGCGGCCCCGCCTGGGCCGGCTCGGCGGCGCAGCCGGGCCAGACCGTCGGCCTGCCGGTGGGGGCGCAACTGCCGGTCGGGTTCTATTTCGTGAACCTGTCGAGCTTCGGCGTCCGCGACACGCGGCCCCTGGACTCGGAATCGAACGTCAACCTGCCGACCTTCGCCTGGGCGACGCCGTGGACGATCGCCGACGCGCGGCTGCAGTTCTTCGTCACGCAGCCGGTGGTCGCCTCGAGCGGGCGCGGCGCGCCCTACCAGAGCGGCGTCGGGCAGCCGCTGCTCGCGGCGCAGCTCGCCTGGGACCTCGGAAACGACCTCGGGTTCAGCTACCTGTTCGGCGGCTACCTGCCGATCGAGACCCGCTTCCTGACGCAGTCGGCCTCGATCACCCAGCGCTTCGCGGTCAGCTACACCGGCAACGGCTGGAACCTGACCGCCAACCTGCTGCACGGGATCTTCATCGACGACCGCTCGCCCACGGGCACGCTCTACCCGGACTACCTCAACCTCGACCTCACCGCGACGAGGAAGCTCGGCCAGTGGCAGGTCGGCGCCGTGGCCTTCGGCTCGACCGACCTGCCGACCGGGGTCGGCAGCGACCGGCCCCAGGGGCAGATCGCGGTGGGCGGCCTCGTCGGCTACAATTTCGGCCCGGTGAACCTGCAGGCCTACCTCACGCGCGACGTGGTCGAGCGCAACTACGGCGGCCGGGAGACCCGCGGCTGGCTGCGCGCGATCGTGCCGCTCTACCAGGACAAGGGCGAGGTGGAGCCGAACCGCACGCTGGTGACGCGGCGCCAGGGCGAATGACCGGCGCCTGCCGGACGGTCGCGGCCGTGCTATCGGGAAGCGAATGAGATCGATCCGCGCCGCCCTCGCCGTTCTCCTCATGCTGGGCGGCCCCGCCCTCCCGCAGGGCTCGGGGCCGCCGATCCCCTCCGACGACGCACGGATGCTGCCGGTGCAGGCCGCGCACGGCATGGTCGCGAGCCAGGAGGCGCGGGCGACGCGGATCGGCGTCGACATCCTCAAGCGCGGCGGCAACGCGGTCGACGCCGCGGTCGCCGTCGGCTTCGCGCTGGCGGTGACCCTGCCGCAGGCGGGCAACCTCGGCGGCGGCGGCTTCATGCTGGTGCACCTGGCGGACCGGCACGAGACCGTGGCGATCGACTACCGCGAGACCGCGCCGCAGGCCGCCACCGCCGACATGTTCCTGGCGCCCGGCGGCGAGCCGGACCGCGCCGCCTCGCGGCGCAGCGGCAAGGCCGTCGGCGTGCCGGGCACGGTGCGGGGCCTGGCGGAGGCGCACCGCCTCTACGGATCGGGAAAGCTGTCCCTCGCCGAGCTGATCGCGCCGGCCGAGGCCCTGGCCCGCGCCGGCATCCCGGTCACCGGCGGCCTCGCCGATTCCCTGCCGCGGTCGGCCGGCCTCCTCGGGCGCTGGCCCTCGACCCGCCGGATCTTCTTCCGCGGCGACGTCCCCCTGCCCCGCGGCGACAGCCTCGTGCAGGCGGACCTCGCCGACACGCTGCGCGCCGTCGCCGAGGGCGGCCCGGACGCGTTCTATGCCGGCCCGATCGCCGGGCGGATCGCGGCGGCGGTGCGCGCGGCCGGCGGCCCGATGACGGAGGCCGATCTCGCCGCCTACCGGCCGGTGGTCCGCCAGCCCGTGCGCGGGACCTATCGCGGCTACGAGGTGGTCTCGATGCCGCCACCCTCGTCCGGCGGCGTCCACCTGATCGAGATCCTGAACATCCTCGAGGGCTTCGACCTCGCCGCGATGGGTGCGGGCAGCGCCGCCGCGATCCACACCCTGGCCGAGGCGATGAAGCCGGCCTACGCCGACCGGGCGACCTGGCTCGGCGACCCGGACCGGGTCCGCGTGCCGGTGCAGGGCCTCACCGCCAAATCCTACGCGGCGCGGCTGCGGCGGGCGATCGACCCGGAGCGGGCACGGCCCGCCGACAGCATCGCGGCCGGCGACCCGTTGCCGCCCGAGCCCGACCAGACCACGCACTTCTCGGTGGTCGATGCCGCGGGCAACGCGGTGGCCAACACCTACACCCTGAACTTCTCCTACGGGATCGGCCTGGTGGCCGAGGGCACCGGCGTGCTGCTCAACAACGAGATGGACGACTTCTCCGCCAAGGCCGGCACCCCGAACGCCTACGGGCTCGTCGGCGGCGACGCCAACGCGGTGGCGCCGGGCGCCCGGCCGCTCTCTTCGATGACGCCGACCTTCCTGTTCCGGGACGGGCAGCTCTACCTCGTCACCGGCAGCCCCGGCGGCAGCCGCATCATCACCACCGTGCTCGACGTGATCGTCAACCTGATCGACTTCCGCATGAACCTCGCCGAGGCCGTCGACGCGCCGCGCATCCACCACCAGTGGAAGCCCGACGTGCTGCGGGTCGAGCAGGGCCTGTCGCCCGACACCCTCGCCCTCCTGCGGGCGCGGGGGCACGACGTCAGGGTCGGGTCGAGCTCGGGCTCGGCCAACTCGATCCTGCGCAGCGGCGGCCTGCTCTCGGGCGCCGCCGATCCGCGCCAGCGCGACACGCTCGCCGAAGGGTATTGAGGTGGGGCCGGGGACAACCTCAAGCGTCACGCCCGATGCGCCCTTGGCCCTGGCCGCACCCCCGCGCTAAAGGACGAGCGTCACAGAAGGTCCCGATGCTCGCCGTCCGCTCCCTCGCGTTCAATCTCTGCTTCTACGCCGCCACGACGCTGATCGCGTTCGGCGGGTTGCCGACGCTGGTCTCGGGGCGGGCGGTGATGCGGCTGGCGCGGTTCTGGGGGCGGGTGACGCTGTGGCTGCTGCGCGTGGTCGCCGGCACGCGGGTGGAGTTCCGCGGGCTGGAGAACATCCCGTCCGGCGCGATGCTGGTCGGGGCCAAGCACCAGTCGGCGCTCGAGACCCTGGCCCTGTGCACGGTGTTTCCCGAATTCGCCTACGTGCTGAAGCGCGAGCTGCTGTTCATCCCGCTGATCGGCTGGTTCCTGTCGCGCAGCGGCATGGTGGCGATCGACCGGTCGAAGGGCGCGCGCGCCATGAGCCTGATGAACGCGGCCGCCGCCGACGCGATCGCGCAGGGGCGCCAGCTCATCGTCTTCCCCGAGGGCACCCGGACGGCGCCCGGCGCGGCCCCGGCCTACAAGCAGGGCCTGTCCCACCTCTACGCCGCGCTCTCCGTGCCGTGCCTGCCGGTGGCGCTGAACACCGGGCTGTACTGGCCGCGCCGCAGCTTCGTCCGCCGCCCGGGCACCACGGTGATCGAGTTCCTGCCGCCGATCCCGCCGGGGCTGGCACGCGCCGCCTTCCTCGACCTCGTCGAGGACCGCATCGAGACCGCCTCGAAGGCCCTGCTCGCGGCCGGCCTCGCCGACCTCGGGCAGGCCGCCCGCACGGTCCCGGAGCCGCGCCGCGAAACCTCGCGTCCGGCCTGACCCGCGCGCCCGATTGGTGCGCGCGGAGAACCGTCGGGACGTTGCGAATCGGCCTGCGAATTCCCATTTCCGTTGAACGAGACGAATCGCTTGACGGGCGCGCGATGCCCGATCTAGGTTGGAACAAATGGCGAACAAGAGAGCCTTGTCCTGGTCGGCCGCCCTGCGCGACCTGAAGGACGAGCGGACACGGAGACAGGACGTGCGGGAAGAGCGCTTGAGGACCACCGCCGGCCTTCGCGGCACCCCCGCCCTGGCGCTCAGCGCCTGGCGCGGACGTTCCGGCCGGCGCTACGTCGTCGGCGTCCACGACCTCAGCGCGCCCGAGCTCGACGAGATGGGCGAGGCGGTGGTGATCGCGGTCCGCCGCGATCCCGCCGGCATCGCCGAGCTGGTCGCGGTGTCGGCCTCCGGCGAGAGCCCCCGCGAGCGCCTGCACCGCACCTGGCTCGCCCGCGCCCGGAAGGGCGGCGCGACCGAGATGCACGTGCATCGGCTCGCCGAGGACGAGGCCGAGCGCAAGGCCATCGTCGACGATCTCTCGATGGAGAGCGCGGATCCGGCGCACGCCTGATATCCCTCCGCTCGATCAGGGCGGTCGGCATATCCGGCAGGCCCGCGCGCGATCGAAGGCCGAATCCGCCGGTCCGGCGAGGTGATGCGGATTTGGATCACGCCGCCCACGCCCCAGTTTCGCCCCGAGCCTCCCCTCATGCCTTGTGCGGCATGGACGATCGCGGACGAACCCGCGACGGGGCGAGAGCGCGGAGCGAACGATGCAGGATCCGGTACGGCAAGATCCTTCGGGGCAAGCCCCGGCCGAGCCCGCCGCGATCCCGCCCAAGGCGCCGCGTTCCCGGCGCGGCCTGTTCCTCCCCTACATCCTGCTGCTGACGCTGGTGCTGCTGTGGTCGGCGGGCTGGGTCTACCTCCGCGGCCGCGCCGCCACCGAGATGGACGGCTGGGTCGCCCGCGAGGCCGCGGCCGGACGGACCTGGACCTGCGCCGACCGGTCGATCACCGGCTATCCGTTCCGGATCGAGCTGCGCTGCGCCTCGGTCAGCCTCGCGCGTGCCGACGGCCGCTTCCGGCTGGGTCCGCTGACCGCGGTGACGCAGGTCTACCAACCCCGGCACGTGCTGATGCTCGCCGAGGGCCCGTTTCACGTGGAACAGGGCGACCTCGTCGGCGACGCGACCTGGACGATGCTGGAAGGCAGCTTCCACGGCGCGTCGGACGGGTTCGTGCGCGCCTCGCTGGTGGTCGACGGGCCTTCGGTGACGGTCGCCGGCGCGGCGCCCGATCCGATCGCCGTCTCCGCCCGCCACCTCGAGCTGCATGCGCGGCCGACGCCGGGACGATTCGATTCGGACGGCGCGGTCGACCTCAGCCTGCGCCTGTCGCAGGCCCTGGCGCCGATGGCGGATGCGCTGATCGGCAACGCCGATCCCGCCGACCTCACCCTCGACGCCACGGTCAACCGGGCGGCGATGCTCGGCACCGGCACGGTGGCGCGCGAGCTCGAACGCTGGCGCCAGGCCGACGGCAGCCTCGACGTCGCCGGGCTGTCGCTGGCCAAGGGTGCGCGCCGCCTGCAAGCCAAGGGCAATCTCGGGATCGACCAGGATCATCGCGTCGAGGGCCAGCTGGACCTGCGGGCCGCCGGGGTCGAGGCGCTGGTCGCGTCGGTCGTCGGGCAGCGCTTCGGCGCCGATCGCGGCGCACTCATCGGCAACCTCGTCGGCGGCCTGCTCGGGCTTAGGCGCCAGCCCGAGGGCGAGGCGGGGGGCGACGTGCCGCTCAAGCCGCTGCCGCCGCTGCGCCTCGCCGACGGCCGGATGATGTTCGGGCCGATCGCGATCCCGAACGTGCGGCTGCAGCCGCTGTACTGATCCGGCCGTGCCGGTTCCCGGGCGTCGAGGGTGGAGCAGACTGCGCCGCCCGGGCGCCGGCGGCCATACGCAAAACAGCGTATATGCTGCAATGCAACCGAGCCCCTAGCCTGCGCTCCACGATCCGCGGCCGTTCCATGAGCCGCCGGACGCGAGATGCGAGGCGTGAGGCACGATGGCTGACGGGGATCACGATCTGGATCGGGGCATGGACCGCGGCTTGCGCTCGCCCCTGCGGCGCAAGCTGCTGATGGGGCTGGCGGCCGCGCCCGCCCTTTCGCTCCTGCCGCGCACCGCGTTCGCGGCGGGGCCTGCCACCTCGGCGGTCAGCACCACCGGCCTCGCCGTCACCGACACCGAGGTGACCTGCGGCATCCTCCACTCGATCACCGGCACCATGGCGATCTCGGAGACCGGCGCCCAGCAGGCCGAGAAGCTCGCCATCGCGCAGATCAACGAGGCCGGCGGCATCCTCGGCCGCAAGATCAAGATCATCCAGGAGGACGGCGCCTCCGACTGGCCGACCTTCGCCGAGAAGGCCAAGAAGCTCCTCGTCAACGACAAGTGCGCGGCGGTGATGGGCTGCTGGACCTCGGCCTCGCGCAAGGCGGTGCTGCCGGTCTTCGAGCAGTACAACGGCCTCCTGTACTACCCGACCTTCTACGAGGGCCTGGAGCAGTCCAAGAACGTGTTCTACACCGGCCAGGAGGCGACGCAGCAGATCCTCGCCGGCCTCGACTGGGTGCACAAGGAGAAGGGCGGCGACACGTTCTTCTTCGTCGGCTCGGACTACATCTGGCCGCGCACCTCGAACAAGATCGCCCGCAAGCACGTCGAGAACGTGCTCAAGGGCAAGGTCGTCGGCGAGGAATACTTCCCGCTCGGTCACACGCAGTTCAACTCGGTGATCAACAAGATCAAGCTCACGAAGCCGAAGGTGATCTTCACCGACGTGGTCGGCGGCTCGAACGTGGCGTTCTACAAGCAGCTCAAGGCGTCCGGCATCGACCTCTCGAAGCAGGTGCTTCTGACGATCTCGGTCACCGAGGACGAGATCGACGGCATCGGCGGCGACAACATCGCCGGCGCGTACTCGTGCATGAAGTACTTCCAGTCGATCGAGAACGACAACAACAAGAAGTTCGTCGCCGACTTCAAGAAGATGTGGGGCGAGAAGACCGTCATCGGCGACGTCACCCAGGCCGCCTATCTCGGGCCCTATCTGTGGAAGATGGCCTGCGAGAAGGCCGGCTCGTTCGACGTCGACAAGGTCGTCGCCGCTTCGCCCGATCTCGAGTTCAAGGGCGCCCCCGAGGGCTACGTCCGGATCGACCCGAACCACCACCTGTGGTCGAAGACCCGGGTCGGCAAGGCCAAGACCGACGGCCAGTTCGAGATCGTCTACACCAGCCCCGAGCTGATCAAGCCCGACCCGTTCCCGAAGGGCTACCAGTAGGCCGCATGCGCGCGCCGCCGATGCGGCGCGCGATTTGCAGACGGCCTTTCGACGATCCCCCATCCCCCGGCCTCATCCTGAGGCGCCCGCGACGGCGGGCCTCGAAGGAGGGCTCCAGGGATCGCCGAGCGCGCCGGAGGGCTCCCTCGAGGCCTCCGCTTCGCTCCGGCACCTCAGGATGAGGTGGGCGGGTGGGAGACGGCGATCGCGCAAAGCGGCGGGCCACGGCCCTCCGGCATTCCCGACGGCTCGGAGCGCACGGATGTTCGGTGACTATTCCCTCGGCGATCTCGGCGCGATCTTCGCGATGCAGGGCTTCGCCGGCCTGATCCTGTTCTCGGTCTACGTGCTGATGGCGCTCGGGCTGGCGATCATCTTCGGGCAGATGGGCGTGATCAACATGGCGCACGGGGAGTTCATGATCCTCGGCGCGTACATGACCTACCTGTGCTCGACCTTCTTCCAGACCTACCTGCCGGCGCTGTTCCCGGCATACTTCTTCCTGGCGATGATCCTCGCCTTCTGCGCCTCCGGGGCGCTGGGAATGCTGGTGGAGTGGGCGCTGATCCGCCACCTCTACAAGCGCCCGCTCGACACGCTGCTCGCCACCTGGGGCCTGTCGCTGATCCTGCAGCAGGCCTACCGCTCGATCTTCGGCGCGCGCGAGGTCGGCGTCGAGCTGCCGAGCTGGCTGATCGGCTCGGTGCAGGTCACCGATTCGATCGAGATCCCGATCAACGGCCTGTTCGTGATGGCGGTCACCACGCTGATCACGGTCGGCGTCGCGCTGCTGATCTACCGCTCGCGCTTCGGCCAGCAGGTCCGCGCGGTGATGGCCAACCGCCCGATGGCGGGCGCCGTCGGCATCGATACCGAGAAGGTCGACCGCTACACGTTCGGCCTCGGCTGCGGCATCGCGGGCGTGGCCGGCTCGGCCTTCACGATGATCGGCTCGACCGGGCCGACCTCGGGCCAGCTCTACATCGTCGACACCTTCCTGATCGTGGTCTTCGGCGGGGCGGCCTCCCTGCTCGGCACCATCGCCTCGGCGTTCTCGATCTCCCAGACCCAGTCGACGCTGGAATTCTTCCTCTCCGGGTCGATGGCCAAGGTGCTCACCCTGCTCGCGGTGGTCGGCATCCTGATGCTGCGGCCGCAGGGCCTGTTCACCCTCAAGGTCCGGCGCTGAGGATTTCGACGATGAAGAACCCCGTCCAGACCCTGACCAAGTCCGTCACCGTGAACGACAACCCGTTCATGAAGCCGATCGAGTGGCTGAGCCTCGCTGTGCTGGCTTTGGTGCTGCTCGTCGTGCTGCCGAGCCTGCTCGACGCCTTCCGGCTCAACCTGGTTGGCAAGTACCTCACCTACGCCTTCGTCGCCCTCGGCCTCGTCATCTGCTGGGGCTATGCCGGCATTCTGTCGCTCGGCCAGGGCTGCTTCTTCGGCCTCGGCGGCTACTGCATGGCGATGTACCTGAAGCTCGAGGCGTCCAGCGTCGAGAACACGAAGATCCAGTCGACGCCGGGCATCCCCGACTTCATGGACTGGAACCAGATCACGGCGCTGCCGTGGTTCTGGAAGCCGTTCCAGAGCCTGCCGCTGACCTTGATCCTCGTCGTCGCGGTGCCGGTGCTGTTCGCCTTCGTGATCTCGGCGGCGATGTTCAAGCGCCGGGTCGGGGGCACCTACTTCGCCATCATCACCCAGGCGATCGCCGCGATCCTGACGATCCTGATCGTCGGGCAGCAGGGCTACACCGGCGGCATCAACGGCATCACCGACCTGCGCACGCTGCACGGCTGGGACATCCGCACCGACGGCGCCCACACCATCCTCTACTTCGTCAACGGCGGCCTGCTGATCGGCTGCATCCTGATCGCGCAGTTCGTGAAGAAGTCGAAGCTCGGGCGCATCCTGGTCGCGATGCGGGACAAGGAGGACCGGGTGCGGTTCTCCGGCTACTCGGTCGCCGGGTTCAAGGTCTTCGCCTTCTGCCTCGCCGCCGCCTTCGCGGCGATCGGCGGCGCGATGTTCACCCTCCAGGTCGGGTTCATGTCGCCGTCCTTCGTCGGCATCGTGCCCTCGATCGAGATGGTGATCTACGCCGCCGTCGGCGGGCGGATGTCGCTGTTCGGCGCGGTCTGGGGCACGCTGCTCGTCAACTGGGCCAAGACCAGCTTCTCGGAATCCTTCCCCGACCTGTGGCTGTTCGGCCTCGGCGCGCTGTTCATCGCCGTGGTGCTCGCCTTCCCGAACGGTCTCGCCGGCATCTGGCGCGAGCACGTCGAGCCGCGCCTGACGCGCCGGGTGAAGGGTCTGCGCGCCCCGCCCCCCGCGATCGTCCCCCACGGCGCACCGGCCGAGTGAGAACAGCATGAACGCCGCGATCCTCCCGGGCTCCGTCATCGGCGCCAACCCGAACGCCCCCGAATACCTGCTGGCGGTCGACGCGCTCACCGTCTCCTTCGACGGGTTCAAGGCGGTCAACGACGTCTCGTTCTACGTCGACCCCAACGAGATCCGGGTGATCATCGGCCCGAACGGCGCCGGCAAGACCACGGTGCTCGACCTGATCTGCGGGCGCACGCGCGCCAGCGCCGGGTCGATCAAGTACAAGGGCCAGGAGCTGACCAAGCTCACCGAGAGCGCGATCGTCCAGGCCGGCGTCGGGCGCAAGTTCCAGACCCCGTCGATCTACGACGACCTGACCGTGTTCGAGAACCTGGAGATCTCGTTCCCGCGCGGGCGCTCGGTGTTCGGGGCCCTGACCTTCAAGCGCGACGCGCAGGTCCGCGAGCGCATCCACGAGATCGCCGAGACGATCTTCCTGAAGGACCAGCTGCTGGAGCGTGCCGAGTTCCTCAGCCACGGCCAGAAGCAGTGGCTCGAGATCGGCATGCTGCTGATCCAGGACCCGGAGCTGCTGATGCTCGACGAGCCGGTGGCCGGGATGAGCGTCGGCGAGCGCATCAAGACCGCCGAGCTGCTGAACCAGATCATCGTTGGCCGCTCGGTGCTGGTGATCGAGCACGACATGAAGTTCGTCGAGGACATCGCCCACCGGGTCACCGTGCTGCACCAGGGCAAGGTCCTGTCGGAGGGCTCGATGGAGCGGGTCAAGAACGATCCGAAGGTCATCGAAGTGTATCTGGGACACTGAGCATCATGCTGCAGACCGCGCATCCCCCCCTGGCCAAGGCCCCTCCGCTCACCACGCTCCCCTCGGCCGCGCCGATCTTAAGCGTCGAGGACCTGCACGCCGCCTACGGCCAGAGCGAGGTGCTGCACGGGCTGAACTTCCAGGTCGCGCCCGGCGAGATCGTCGCGGTGATGGGCCGCAACGGCATGGGCAAGACCACGCTGATGAAGACCCTGATGGGGATCGTGCCGGTGAAGGCCGGCTCGATCCGCGTCGACGGCACCGAGATCGGCGCCCTCAAGAGCCACGCCCGGGTCGCCAAGGGCCTCGCCTACGTGCCGCAGGGCCGGATGATCTTCTCGACCATGACGGTTCAGGAGAACATCGAGACCGGGCTCACCGTCACCGGCGCCCGCAAGGTGCCGCAGGACCTCTACGAGATGTTCCCGGTGCTGCTCGAGATGAAGGGACGGCGCGGCGGCAATCTGTCGGGCGGCCAGCAGCAGCAGCTCGCCATCGCCCGCGCGCTCGCGAGCAAGCCGAAGGTGCTGCTCCTCGACGAGCCGACCGAGGGCATCCAGCCGTCGATCATCCGCGAGATGGGCCGGACCCTGAAGAAGATCCGCGACGCGCGCGGCCTGTCGATCGTCGTCTCCGAGCAGGTCCTGAGCTTCGCCCTCGACGTCGCCGACCGGGTGCTCGTCATGGAGAACGGCGAGATCGTCCACGAATCGCTGCGCGCCGACATCGACGAGGCCCAGGTCGCCCGCTTCCTCTCGGTCTGAACGAGGACATCATGGCCGATTACGAGATCTTCGAGCTCGGCAACCACGTTCTCCAATGCGGCAAGACGCTGCGCAACGCCAAGCTCGCGTTCAAGACCTTCGGCACGCTGAACGCGGCGCGCGACAACGCCATCGTCTACCCGACCTGGTATTCCGGCCAGCACACCGAGAACGAGTGGCTGATCGGGCCGGGCAAGGCGCTCGACCCCGAGAAGTACTTCATCATCATCCCGAACATGTTCGGCAACGGGCTCTCGTCCTCGCCGAGCAACACGCCGGCCCCCTGGAACGGGCCGCGCTTCCCGAACGTCACCGCCTACGACAACGTCCGCGCGCAGCACCGGCTCGTCACCGAGCATTTCGGCATCGATAAGCTGGTGCTGGTGACCGGGTGGTCGATGGGAGCGCTCCAGACCTACCATTGGGGCGCGCTCTATCCCGACATGGTCCCGCGCATCCTGCCGTTTCAGGGCTCGGCCAAGTGCTCGCGGCACAACTTCGTCTTCCTCGAAGGTGCCAAGGCCGCGCTCCAGGCCGACGCCGCCTTCGCCGAGGGCTGGTACGCGAGCCCGCCGAACAAGGGGCTGCGCGCCTTCGGCCGGGTCTATGCCGGCTGGGGCCTGTCGCAGACCTTCTACCGGATCGAGGCCGACAAGACCCACATGGGCTACGCCTCCCTTGAGGACTTCCTCGTCGGGTTCTGGGAGGGGCTGTTCTACACGCGCGACGCCAACGACCTGCTCGCGATGCTGTGGACCTGGCAGAACGGCGACATCGGCGCCAACGACACCTTCCACGGGGACACCAAGGCGGCGCTTCGCGCGATCACCGCCAAGGCGATCCTGATGCCGGCCTCGACCGACCTGTACTTCCCGCCCGAGGACAACCGCATCGAGGCGGAGTCGATGCCGAACGCGGAGCTGCGCGTCATCGACACCTGGTGGGGCCACTTCGCCGGCGGCCCCGGCACCAGCCCCGACGACATCAAGACCCTCGACGACGCGCTCAAAGAGCTGCTCGCGAGATGAACGGTTTCGGCCGGTGCGCCGGCCGGGCGGGGATGCGCCAAGCCCCGAATTTTCGAACAACAGGGAGCACAGTCGAGACATGCCCGAGACGCTGATCAAGGTCGACCTGACGCAATCGGCCTACGACAACGACATGGTGCACAACCGCTGGCACCCGGACATCCCGATGGTCGCGACGGTGAAGCCCGGCGACGACTTCATCGTCGAGACCTACGACTGGACCGGCGGCTTCATCAAGAACAACGATTCCGCCGACGACGTGCGCGACATCGACCTGTCGATCGTCCACTTCCTCTCCGGCCCGATCGGCGTCGAGGGCGCCGAGCCCGGCGACCTGCTCGTGGTCGACCTCCTCGACATCGGCGCCAAGCCCGAGAGCCAGTGGGGCTTCAACGGCTTCTTCTCGAAGAACAACGGCGGCGGCTTCCTCGACGAGCACTTCCCCCAGGCGCAGAAGTCGATCTGGGACTTCGAGGGCATGTTCACCAAGTCGCGTCACATCCCCGGCGTGCGCTTCCCCGGCCTGATCCACCCGGGGCTGATCGGCTGCCTGCCCGACCCGAAGATGCTGGAGACTTGGAACACCCGCGAGAAGGCGCTGTTCGACACCGACCCGAACCGCGTGCCGGCGCTGGCCACCCTGCCCTTCGCGCCGACCGCCCACATGGGCCGGCTCAAGGGCGAGGCGAAGGACAAGGCGGCGGCCGCCGGCGCCCGCACGGTGCCGGGGCGCGAGCACGGCGGCAATTGCGACATCAAGGACCTGTCGCGCGGCTCGAAGATCTACTTCCCGGTCTACGTGCCCGGCGCCGGCCTCTCGATGGGCGACCTGCACTTCAGCCAGGGCGACGGCGAGATCACCTTCTGCGGCGCGATCGAGATGGCGGGCTGGGTCCACCTCAAGGTCAGCCTGATCAAGGACGGCATGGCCAAGTACGGGATCAAGAACCCGATCTTCAAGCCGTCGCCGATCACCCCGAAGTTCGACGACCACCTGATCTTCGAGGGCGTCTCGGTCGACGAGCACGGCAAGCAGCACTACCTCGACGTGACGGTGGCCTACCGCCAGGCCTGCCTCAACGCGATCGAGTACCTCAAGAAGTTCGGCTACTCGGGCGCGCAGGCCTACTCGATCCTCGGCACCGCGCCGGTCCAGGGCCACATCTCCGGCGTCGTCGACATCCCGAACGCCTGCGCGACCTTGTGGATTCCGACCAAGATCTTCGAGTTCGACATCAATCCCACTGCTGCCGGGCCGACGAAGTTCCTCGACGGCTCGATCCAGATGCCGCTCTCGCCGGATCTGTAGTCTTCGGGTCTGCCGCGCCTTCCGGGCGGCAGACCGCGTGCACCCTGCCTGAAAGCGCTCGAATGCCCGTCTACGATTACGCTTGCGAGGCCTGCGGGCCGTTCACGGTGCTGCGCCCGATGGCGCAGTTCAAGGACCCGCACGACTGTCCCGATTGCGGGGCGGCGTGCGGGCGCGCCTTCCTCACCGCGCCGAACCTCGCCTCCATGGATGCGGGCCGGCGCAAGGCCTTCGCCACCAACGAGCGCAGCGCGCACGCGCCCCGCAAGTCGTCCGCGCACGGGGCCGGCTGCGGCTGCTGCAGCGGGACCAAGGCGAAGTCCAACCCCACGGCCGCCAAGAGCTTTCCGAACGCGCGGCCGTGGATGATCAGCCACTAGGCTGCAGCTCACCCTCCCCCTCTCGCGGGGGAGGCAAGAACCCAAGCCAGGAGGAACCCACGCCATGATGCACGGAGACATCTCGTCCAGCGCCGACAGCGTCGGCGTCGCGGTGGTGAACTACAAGATGCCCCGCCTCCACACCAAGGCCGAGGTCTTGGAGAACGCGAGCAAGATCGGCGACATGATCGTCGGGATGAAGGCCGGCCTGCCGGGCCTCGACCTGGTGATCTTCCCCGAATACTCGACCCACGGGATCATGTACGACGCGGGCGAGATGTACGAGACCGCCTCTACCGTGCCGGGGGCGGAGACCGAGATCTTCGCCGCCGCCTGCCGGAAGGCCAAGGTCTGGGGCGTGTTCTCGCTCACCGGCGAGCGCCACGAGGAGCACCCGAACAAGGCGCCCTACAACACGCTCATCCTGATGAACGACCAGGGCGAGATCGTGCAGAAGTACCGCAAGATCATGCCCTGGACGCCGATCGAGGGCTGGTACCCGGGCGACCGCACCTACGTCTCGGAGGGGCCGAAGGGCCTGATGATTAGCCTGATCATCTGCGACGACGGCAACTATCCCGAGATCTGGCGCGACTGCGCGATGCGCGGGGCCGAGCTCATCATCCGCTGCCAGGGCTACATGTACCCGGCCAAGGAGCAGCAGATCCTGATGTCGAAGGCGATGGCCTTCGCCAACAACACCTACGTGGCGGTGGCCAACGCGGCCGGCTTCGACGGGGTCTACAGCTACTTCGGCCACTCCGCGATCGTCGGCTTCGACGGGCGCACCCTCGGCGAGTGCGGCGAGGAGGAGATGGGCATCCAGTACGCGGCGCTGTCGAAGTTCCTGATCCGCGACTTCCGTGCGCACGGGCAGTCGGAGAACCACCTCTTCAAGCTGCTGCACCGCGGCTACACCGGGATGATCAACTCGAAGGAGAACCGGCACGGGCTGTCGGAATGCCCCTACGACTTCTACCGCCGCTGGATCGAGGACCCCGACGCCACCCGCGACGCGGTGCGCGCCATCACCCGGCAGGGCGTCGGCACCGAGGAATGCCCGATCGACGGCATCCCCTTCGTCGGCAAGGGCGAGGGTCCGCCGGACCCGCGCTGAGACGCGGCCCACCGCGCGGTTCCGCCGGCCCGGGACGCCGGGCGGGGCCGCGCGGGTGACAGGACGTCGTCCCTATCGGAACGGCCCATCGCCCGACACGTTGACCGGCGCTTGCCTAGCGCACATCAGGTCGGAACAGGGGCGGATCGGGAAGATCATGAACGGTGAGTCGAAGCCGGCCGGTGCGGGCGGTCAGGACAGCGAGCCGGGAGCGCCCATGGTCAGCGCGGAGTTCCGGCGCTTCGCCGACGACGTTCCGCTGATGATGTGGCGCTCGGACCATCTCGGCCACGCGATCCATCACAACGAGTGCTGGCTCCAGTTCACCGGGCGGCCGCTGGAGGAGGAGCTCGGCGCCGGCTGGCGCACGGGGCTCCACCCGGACGACTTCGAGCGCCACGCGCGCATCGTCTCGGCCGCGTTCACGGCGCGGGAGCCGTTCACCGTGGAGTTCCGCCTGCGGCGCCACGACGGGGCCTATCGCTGGCTGCTCGACACCGCCCGGCCGCTGACCGAGGACGGCGAGTTCCGCGGCTATCTCGGCTCGTGCTTCGACATCACCGACCGCAAGCATGCCGAGGTGCATATCGAGGAGGCGCTGCAGGAGAAGGAGACCCTGCTCGCCGAGGTCTACCACCGGGTCCGCAACAACCTCCAGGTGATGGTCAGCCTGATCGGGCTCTACGGCCGCGCGGCGCCCGAGCCCTGCCGCGGCAGCTTCGAGGCGCTGGGCCAGCGGGTGCGGGCGATCGCGCTGGTGCAGCAGCACCTGCACGAGGCGCCGCACATCGCCTCGATCGACCTGCGCGACTACCTGCACCGGCTCGCCTCCGGCCTCGGCCAGCTGCGCCGGGCCGGCCGCATCGGCGTCCATCTCGGCGGCGCCGGCACCAGCCTGGTCGAGCCGCGCACCGCCAACGCCCTCGGCATGATCGTCGCCGAGATCGTCGCCGAATGCCTCGACGCCACCGCCGAGAGCGTCGCCTGCACGATCGACATCGACATCGACGCGGCCCCCGGTGCGCCGGTGCGTCTCTCGATCGTCTCCGGCGCCGGCGACCAGGCGGAGTCGGGTCGGCCGAACATCCCGAAGCTCGGGCCGCGGCTGATCGCGGCCTACGCCGCCCAGGCCGAGATCGCGGTCACCGGCGTCGCGACCGCCGAGGATCCGCTGCGGCTGCAGCTGCCGGAGGCGCGGGTCGAGGACCCGGCCTGAGCGGGCGTCGCGATTCGCATCGGCCGGGGCGGCGACCTATATCTAGGATATCCCGCGCCCCCCGACACGAAACCGGCCGAGCATGCTGCCTCCGATCGAGACCATCGTCGAGAACTTCGAATTCATCGACGACTGGGAAGAACGCTACCGCTACCTGATCGAGCTCGGCCGCACCCTGCCGCCGGCCGACCCGGCCCTGCATGCCGAGTCGAACAAGGTGCTCGGCTGCGCCAGCCAGGTCTGGATCGACCTGAACGTCGACGCCTCGGGCGACGTGCCGCGCCTGCACCTGCGCGGCGACAGCGACGCCCACATCGTGCGCGGCCTCGTCGCGCTGATGGTGGCGCTGTTCAACGGCAAGACCCCGCGCGAGGCGGCCGACACCGACGCCTTCGCGCTCTACACCAAGCTCGGCCTCGGCGAGCACCTGACGCCGCAGCGCTCGAACGGGGTCCGCGCCATGGCGGACCGCATCCATCGCGACGCGGTCCGCCTCGCCGCCTGAGCGCGCGGGGCTTACGCCCGGTCCCGCCACAGCCGCATCCGGGCGTGGTCGGGCCCGACCGCCTCGCGCTGCAGGCCGTAATGCTCGGCGAGGCGCCCGAGGGCGATCTTCGCCACCACCTTGGCGGAGCGCGCCGGCCAGCGGCGCTCCTCCTCGATCCGCTCGAGCCCCTTCACGTGGCCGCACAGGTCGATCAGCAGGCCCGACAAGTCGTGGCCGACCGCGGCCATCGCCCGCTCCACCCGGGCACGGGCCGCCATCATCGCATCCGAGGCGCCGGCGGCGTCGCGCGGGCCGGAACCGTCGACGCGGATCGCGCTCCAGTCGATGCCCATTCGTGGCATCATCAGGCCCGTGGTGATGTCGCGGCGCAGACGCTCGCCGGCCTCGAACGAGGCCCGGTCGAGGAGAGGCGCCCCGTCCCGGCCGCGCCGCCGCACCATCCAGGCGATCGGGCTCTCGGCGGCGTCGCGCAGGCGTCGCTCCGCCCCCTCGCCCTCCACCACGAGGTCGAGATGCTGGCCGCGGAACGCTTCGCCGGCCGGGGCGTCGCCGCGCCTGAGGCGGGCACGGCCGGCCGGCGCCAGCAGGATGCGGCCGCGCGGACCCGGCTCGCGGTGGGCGAGGTCCGCGGCCAGCAGGCGCTCGCCCGACGCCGCGGGAAAGCGCCCGCCGCCGAGCGAGACGCCGCCGCCGCACCGCACGATCAGCATCGCATCCTCGACCGGGTCCGGGAAGGCGTAGGCGCCCTCGGGCGCGAGCGCCGCGAGCAGCCGCTCGCCGGCGCGCCCGAGCGCGGCCTCCGCGCGCGGCACGGCCACGGGGCGGGCGGTCCGGGCCTGAAGAGTTTTGTTCATGTTTTGTTCCCAACGCGAACGATCTTCGTCACGGCGAAGGAAGCAGGAGAGTCTTGAAAATCGTCCTAGATCAAGACTTGACGGCCCGCGCGCTGTGGAGCGTCACGCAGCTCACGCCGTGGGTTGGGTCGGCGGATGCTTCAGCACCTCGGCGATCTCGTCCTCGGACTTGCCGCGAACGTCGTAGCCCATCGCGGCGAGCCGCTCGACCAGCCCGTCGCTGTCGGCCGCGGACCGGGCGGCCCACTCCGCCAGGACGTCGTTCGCCTTGTCGAGGTCGTCGGTGGGGATCTTGGGATCGCTCATCGGAACAGACCGCTCACGGGACAGGACTGAGGCAGTGCAAGGTTCGTTCCTCTGGCAGCGCGAGCGAAGCCGGGTGCGCCCCGGCTTCGCCTCCGCCCGCCTCAGGCGGCTTCGTCGTAGTTGCCGTTGCGGGTCTGGCCGAGGCCGATCGCCTTGGCGAGGTCGGAGCGGGCCTTGGCGTAGTTCGGTGCGACCATCGGGTAATCCGGCGGCAGGCCCCACTTGGCGCGGTACTGCTCGGGGCTCATGTCGTACTTGGCGCGCAGGTGGCGCTTGAGCGACTTGAAGGTCCGGCCGTCCTCCAGGCAGATGATGTGGTCCGCGGTGACGGACTTCTTCACCGGCACGGCCGGCGTCAGCGGACCGGCGGGGGCGGCCGCCTCGACCTGCCCGCCCGCGACCTGCACCAGCGAAGCGTGGACGCGGCCGATCAGCTGCGCCAGCTCGCCCGGGGGGACCGGATTGTTGCTGACGTAAGCCGACACGATGTCGGCGGCGAGTTCCACGTAATCGACCGTGGTGTCTGTGTCGTTCATGTTCGGCGATGTCCCCTGGACGCTGAGGCAGTCGACGCGTCCCGAGCGGCGCGGACCATCGGCCCCGACGTCTCGTGGTGCGATGCGGGCATTCCCGCAACAATGGTCGTCCTGCCCGCAAGTGCTGAGTGAAATGCGGCGACCCCTTTCGCCACGACATCTCAATAGGATATTTGCAGATCGGCCGCAAGTTGCTCGACGGCAGCTTGGATACGCAACGTCAACTATCCGGAAGAATATTTCAGCTTGCCGACATCGCTGAAACAGATGCCTACTCAAGGGCGAAGTGCTGGCGGCGAGTTTCGCTACCTCTGATTGCGCCTCCCTCGGCGGACGCCACGCCGCCGCCCGCCACCGAGAGCCTCGCGGCGAAAGCTGTCAAGCCAAGTCCTCGTCCGCACCAAGCCCTCGTCCTCGCCAAGCCCTCGTCCTGGTCAAACCCTGGCGCGGCCGCGCTCGGCCCGGGCACCCCGTCCGCGCGATGCCCCGCCCGGCCAACACCATCCGATCGCGAGCGTTTCGACGCCGGGTCTTGTCCGGGAACGGGCCGCACGGCACATGCGCAGGCTCGAAGATTCTCCACGGGAAATTTCAGATGGCGTTCGAAACGGCTCACGTCCCGCCCGCATCCGACGCACCGAAGGCGCCGCGCCGGCCGCACAGCTACGTCGTCCATGGCCGCACCATCACCGATGACTACGCCTGGTTGAAGGCCGAGAACTGGCAGGATGTCCTCAAGGACCCGGCAGCCCTGCCCGCGGACATCGCGGGCTACTTGAAGTCCGAGAACGACTACGCGCAGGTTGCGCTCGCCGACGCGGCGCCGCTGCGCAGGACCCTGGTCGCCGAGATGCGCGGCCGCATCCGCGAGGACGACAGCGGCGTGCCGACCCCGGATGGGCCGTTCGCCTATTACAACCGCCACCGCGACGGCGGCCAGCACCCGCTGATCTGTCGCCGGCCGACCGGTTCCGTCGACGACGCGGGGGCCGAAGAGATTCTGATCGACGGCGACGAGGAGGGCGCGGGCCAGGCGTTCTTCGAGATCGCCGGGGCCGCCCATTCCGACGACCACGCCCGCCTGGCCTGGGGCGCAGACACCAAGGGCTCGGAGCTCCACACCATCCGCGTACGCGACCTCGCCACCGGGACCGACGCGCCGGACCGGGTCGAGGCGACCTCCGGCGAGGCGGTGTGGTCGGCCGACGGCATGGGCTTCTGGTACGTGGCGGTCGACGCCAACCACCGGCCGGCACGGGTGATGTACCACCGCCTCGGCGCGGACCAGGCCGACGACCTCCCGGTCTACACCGAGCGCGATTCCGGGTTCTTCGTCCATATCGGGGCGACGCAGTCGGGCGGCTACCTCACCATCACCGCGAGCGACCACGAGACCTCGGAGGTCCACCTCCTGGACCGCGCCGCGCCGGACGGGTGCCTGCGCGTGGTGCAGCCGCGCGAGCCGCTGCTGATCTACTCGGTCGAGCATCGCGGGACGGATCTCTACATCCTTACCAACGCCGACGGCGCCGAGGACTTCAAGATCGTCACCGCCCCGGTGGCCGACCCGGGCCGGGCGCACTGGACCGACCTCGTGCCGCACCGCGCCGGCACCATGATCCGCCACCTGCACGTGCTCGCGGCGCATCTGGTCCGCCTCGAGGTGGAGAACGCCCGCCCGCGGATCATCGTGCGCGACCTCGCGACCCGCGAGGAGCATGCGGTGGCGTTCGCCGAGGAGGCCTACTCGCTCGGCCTCCAGCCCGGCTACGCGTTCGAGACGGCGACGATCCGGTTCGCCTACTCGTCCATGACGACGCCGACGGAGACCTGGGACTACGATTGCGCCACCCGCGCCCGGCTCCTGCGCAAGCGCCAGACCATCCCGAGCGGGCACGCGCCGGAGGATTACGTCACCCGGCGCCTGTTCGCGACCGCCGCCGACGGCGAGCAGGTCCCGATCTCGCTGCTGCACCGGCGCGACCTCGTCCTCGACGGGTCGGCGCCGCTGCTGCTCTACGGCTACGGCGCCTACGGCACGCTGATGCCGGCGGCGTTCCGCACCAACCTGCTGAGCCTGGTCGACCGCGGCTTCGTCTACGCCATCGCCCACATCCGCGGCGGCACCGAGAAGGGCTGGCGCTGGTACCTCGACGGCAAGCGCGAGAAGAAGCCCAACACCTTCTCAGACTTCGTCGCCTGCGCCCGGGCGCTGATCGCCGCGAACTACACGTCGGAGAAGCGGATCGTCGCGCATGGCGGCAGCGCCGGCGGCATGCTGATGGGGGCGGTGGCCAACCTCGCCCCCGAGCTGTTCGCCGGCATCGTCGCCGACGTGCCCTTCGTCGACGTGCTCAACACCATGCTCGACGCCGAGCTGCCGCTGACCCCTCCGGAATGGCCGGAATGGGGAAACCCCGCCGAGAGCGAGGCGGCGTTCCGGACGATCCTGTCGTACTCGCCCTACGACAACGTCGCGGCCAAGGCCTATCCGGCGATCCTGGCGCTCGGCGGCCTCACCGATCCGCGCGTGACCTACTGGGAGCCGGCGAAATGGGTGGCGCGCCTGCGCGCGACCATGACCGGCGGCGGCCCGGTCCTGCTGCGCACCAACATGGAGGCCGGCCACGGCGGCGCCGCCGGCCGGTTCGACCGGCTCGAAGAGGTGGCGCTGATCTACGGCTTCGCGCTGGCGGCGGTGGGGAAGGCTTGAGGGGACGCGGGGTGGCGCCGCCGAGATAGGAACCCGCCCTCCCCCCACTGCGGGGGAGGGAGGACGCGCATCACGGCTGGGCGGGCGGCGGGCGGATGTCGAGCGGGCGCTCGGCCGGCGGCGGTTCGGCGGTCTCCGCGCGGGCGCGGCGGGCAGCCTCCTCGGCGGCCTGCGCCTTGAGCCGGGCCTGGCGGGCGGCCTCCTCGGCCGCGGCCCTGTCGGCGGCCGCCTTCTCCGCAGCCGCCTTTTCCGCAGCGGCCTTCTCGGTGGCGGCCTTGAGGGCGGCGGCGCGGGCCTTGTCCATCTCGATCCGGGCGCGGCGGCGCTGGCGCTCGATCTGGTCGGCCTCGATCAGCTCGATGGTCTCGAGCTCGCGCTGCAGCACCAGGGCGGCGAGCCCGGTGGTGAGCGGGCCGACGTCGAGGCTGCGCTCGGGCGCGGCGAGCGGGCCGGCGAAGCCGAGCTGGATCGCGGGCGGCCCGCCGCTCCAGCCCTTCGGCGCCGCACCGCCGCCGAGCGTGCCGCGGGCGTCGAGCCGGCTCGTTCGAAGATCGTAGCCGAGCGTCCCGTTCCAGCGCGCCGCGCCGAAATCGAGGTCGAGCGGCCCGGCGCGCACGACCCCTCCGATGATGGTGACCGGCGCCGAGGCCGGCTGCGTCGTGCCGGCGGCGGCCTTCGACAGCTCCTCGGCGACGAGGGCCTGGAGCCGGCCGTCGCGCAAGGGGTCCTCGATCTGCAGGGCGCGGACGAGGGCGCGCCCGACGGCGGCGGGATCGGTCTCGGGCAGGTTGAGGGCGGCGAGCGTCAGGCTGCCGGTGCCCGAGAGGTTGGCCGCCAGCGCGGCGGGCGTCTCGCCGGAGGTGCCGAAGCGCAGCGCCGCCGACAGGCGCCCGCCGAGCGGGCCGCCCCCCGCGAGCGCCGGGATCGACAGCTCGGCGACGGTACCCTCGCCCGCGATCGAGGCGAGGCCGCCGCGACGCGACAGGGTCGCCGAGCCGGCGATCCGGCCCTCGGCGAGCCTGGCCGAGAGGTCGCGCAGCGTCAGGGTCCCCTCCTCGAACCCCAACGCCATGGCGGCGCCCGAGGCGGTGAGCCCGCGCCCGAGCTCGAGCTGGTCGACCCTGAGGTCGAGGGAGACCGGCGGTCCCGGCGGTGGCACCGGGCCGAACCGGCCGGCGGCGCCCGCCGGCTTCGCCAGGGCGGCCGCGAGGTGCGGCAGGGACAGGCGGGCGAGGCGCGCCGTTCCCGACAGCGCCCCGTCCGGCGCGCGGACGAGGGTCGCATCGAGGGCCGCCCCCGCGATCCGGCCGGCGAGCGCGGCACGCGCGTCGTCTCCCTGCCGGGTCAGCGCGACGGAAAGGTCGGCCGGCCACGGCCCCGGCGCGAGGGCGGCGGCGCCCGCCAGCGTCAGGAACGGCGCGAGGTCGGCGGTCTCGATCCGCAGCGCGCCGGATCGGGGCGGGCCGCCCTCGGTGGGAAGCCGCAGCGGCGTCGCGGTCGACAGCGTGGCGCCGGCGATCGTGCCGGTCGCCTGGAGCGTCAGGTCGCCGTCGGCCGCGCGGGCCGCCACCAGGCTCAGGTCGGCCGGCTGCTGCAGGCCGGCGATGTCGGTGCGGCCGAGCCAGGTGCCGGCCCGCGGCGTCGCGAGGCGGATCCTCGCCCCCTCGACCGCGCCGGCGCGGCTGACCAGCGACAGGTCGAGGCTGCCGCCCGCGGCCTGGCCCGTGGCGGCGAGCCGCAGCGCGTCGGCGTCGCCCGCGTCGCGCTCCAGCGTGACGGCGAGGTCGAGCGCGCCGGCGCGCAGGAAGGCCGGGATCAGGCGCGTCTCCGCGATCCAGACCCGGTCGACCAGGGCGAGCAGCGGCGCCGCCACCGGGGCCGAGAGCCGGCCGGCGACGCGCCCCGTGCCGTCGGCGCCGATCCGCCCGGACAGCTTGGCGTTGGCGCCGGCCAGGTCCGTCACGTCGAGGCTGTCGACGACGAGGGCGGCGCCGTCCGACTGGATGCTGGCCGAGAGCGTGCCGTTCCCGGTGCCGGTCGCGCCGTAGCGCAGGTCGCGCGCCTCGATGGTCAGGCCGAGGTCGTGGCCGTGCAGCCCCGCGAGCGCGTTGCCGAGGGGCGGCAGGCCGGCGACGTCGAGGCCGCGGGCGCGGATCTGCGCGTCGAACCGGCCGCGGGTCCGGCCCTCGGCCGGGGTGTAGCGGGCATTTCCGGTGACCTGCGCCTCGCCCAGCGCGAGCCGGAGGTTGCGCAGGGAGAACGCGGTGCCGGCCGCCGAGACCTCGGCCGAGACCTCGACCGGCCGCCCGTCGAGCAGCGCCGTCGGCGGCCCGTCGAGGCCGAGCCGGCGCAGGTAGCGCCCGAGCCCGTCGGAGGCCGGGGCCGCGAGCGCGACCGGGCCGGTGAAGCGCGGGCTCGGATCGGTGTCGATCTCGCCGCTGGCCGTGACGGTCGCCGCACCCGGCGCCACGGCCGAGAAGCGTCGCAGCAGCAGGCCGCCGGTGCGGTCGAGGGTGCCCGTGGCCTTGAGGTTGGACCATTCCTCGAAGCCGAGCACGGCCGCCTCGACCGAGAGGTCGAGGTCGAGCATCACCGGCAGGCCGCCACCCGATTTCGCGCCCACCTTGGGCAGCCCGCGCGCCACGAAGGCCTGCCCGCCCGGCGAGAGCAGGAAGGCGTCGAGGTCGAGGCGGCGCGCCTCCAGGGTCAGCCCCGCGCGCCAGCGGCGCAGGTCGATCTGGCCGCTGCCGGAAAGCCGCAAGGCTTGCCCGCCCGGATCGATCTCGGCGTTGACGCCCTCGAACCGGACGAGGGCGCCGCGGGCCTTGAACTTGCCGCCCAGCGCGAACGGCAGGTAGGCGCCGGCGGCCTGGGCCGGCGGGCCGACGACGAGGCGGGCGCTGCCCTCGGCCTCGGCGACGAGCGGGCGCGGCTCGGTGCTGCGGGCGCCGCCGCGCGGATCCGCCGGCACGAAGGCGACGCGGGCATCGGCCTCGAAGCGCGGATGGGCGTCGCCGCCGCCCGAGAGCTTCAGGGCGACGGCGCCGTCCGCCGCCGGCTCGCCGCTGACCAGGGTGAACGGCAGGCCGCCGCTGATGCCCGCGACCCGCCAGGGGCCGACGAGGGCCGGCGCCTGGATCTGCACGGCTTCCGCGTAGAACTGGTCGGTGCGCCCGGTCGCGGGCACCACCGTGGTCAGCAGCAGCTGCTGGACGTGGAGGTCTTCGATCGCGAGGTCGCGGCCGCGCAGGGCCTCGCCGAGGCCGGCCGGCACCACGAGGGCGTCGCCCTCGGTCACCGGCAGCTTGACCTCGGCGCGGCCGATCCGGGTCTCGGTGAAGCGGAACGCGCTCGCCAGCAGCGGGCTCAGGCCGAGCTCGGCCTTGACGAAGCGCAGATCGAGGGCGGCCCGTCCCGGCTCGTCGCCGAGATGAAGGCGGTCGAGGCGCAGGCGCGGCGAGGGCAGAAGCCGCACGTCGATGCGGCCCTCGCTGCGCACCGGCAGGCCGAGGGACCGGCTCACGGTCGCGTCGACGAAGGCGCGATGGGTCGGCCAGTCGATGAAGGGCGGCACCGCGAGCGCCGCGACGAGGATCAGGATGACGGCGCCCGCGAGCGCGGTCAGGAGGTCACGCACCGTGATCGTTCCGCATGCACCCCGCGCCACCCGGCGGGTTCACGGCGGGCATAGCACGGCGCGGGACCGCAGGCGCCAGGGCGCCCGCGGCCTCGGTTCAACGCCCGCGGGCTCGGCTCAGCGCCGGGGGGCGACGATCACGCCCGGGGTGGGTTGGGGTGCCTGCATCTGCTGGCTGCGCTGGATCTCCATGCGCGTGGTGTTGTTCTGCGAGGTGAGGTTCTGCTGCAGCGCCCGGGACTCGCCCTGGCGGGCGAAGGACTCGTTGGCGGCGTCGGGGTTGCCCTGCCGGACCTGCGCGAGGGCGGGCGTGGCGGCGAGGGCGGCGATGATGGCGATCGGCACGATGCGCATCGGGCGCTCCTGTGTGGGGGATGTCTGTCGATGATGTGAGCAAGCGGCCGGCCTGCTTCAAGTTCCCGCCCGGCGGCCGCGCGGGGCGGCGACATTGCGTCCGGGCCTCGGGCTCCGGGCCTCGGCGATCGCGCCTCAGCGTCGAGGCCTCGGCGTCCGGGTCTCGACGCCGTTCGCGTTTTGGTCCAGGGATTGCCCATGCCGAACTCTTCGCATGCGACGCCGCCTTCCGACGCGGAGCGTGGCTCCAGCTCCATCGCCGCCCGCGCCATGGGGGCCTTGCGCCCGAGCGCGTCCTCCTATCTCGACGGCCTGAACGACGAGCAGCGCCGCGCCGTCGAGGCGACGGAGGGCCCCGTCCTCGTGCTGGCCGGCGCCGGCACCGGCAAGACGCGGGTGCTGACGACCCGCATCGCCCACCTGATCACGACCGGCCGGGCGCGGCCGTTCGACATCCTGTCGGTGACCTTCACCAACAAGGCCGCGCGGGAGATGAAGCACCGCATCGGCACGCTGATCGGGCCGGCCGGCGAGGGCATGCCCTGGCTCGGCACCTTCCACGCCATCGGCACCAAGATCCTGCGCCGCCACGCCGAGTTGGTGGGCTTGAAATCCGACTTCACGATCCTCGGCACCGACGACCAGCTGCGCCTGATGAAGCAGGTGCTGAAGGACCAGAACATCGACGAGAAGCGCTGGCCGGCACGCGCGCTCGGTCACGTCATCGACGGCTGGAAGAACCGCGGCCTCGGCCCGGACCAGATCCCGGCCGGCGAGGCGCAGGCCTTCGCCTTCGGCAAGGGCGGCGACCTCTACACCGCCTACCAGGCCCGGCTCGTCACGCTCAACGCGGTCGATTTCGGCGACCTGCTGCTGCTCTGCCTCAAGCTGTGGCGCGAGAATCCGGACGTGCTGGCCAACTACCAGGACCGGTTCCGCTACATCCTCGTCGACGAGTACCAGGACACCAACGTCGCCCAGTACCTCTGGCTCAGGCTGCTCGGGCAGGTGCGCAAGAACATCGCCTGCGTCGGCGACGACGACCAGTCGATCTACGGCTGGCGCGGGGCCGAGGTCGACAACATCCTGCGCTTCGAGCACGATTTTCCCGGTGCCGTGGTGGTCCGCCTGGAGCGCAACTACCGCTCGACGGGCCACATCCTGGCCGCCGCCTCGGGCCTGATCGCCAAGAACCAGGGCCGGCTCGGCAAGACTCTGCGCACGGAGGACGAGCTCGGCGAGCCCGTCACCGTGTCGGGCGCGTGGGATTCGGAAGAAGAGGCGCGGCTCCTGGCGGAATCGATCGAGGCGCTCCAGGCCAAGCAGCACCCGCTCTCCGAGATCGCGGTGCTGGTGCGGATCTCGGCGCAGATGCGCGAGATCGAGGACCGCTTCGTCCAGCTCGGCCTGCCCTACCGGGTGATCGGCGGCCCGCGCTTCTACGAGCGCGCCGAGATCCGCGACGCGCTGGCCTACCTGCGCGCGACCAACAACCCGTCCGACGACCTCGCCTTCGAGCGGATCGTGAACACCCCCAAGCGCGGCCTGGGCGACGCGACGCTGCAGCAGCTCCACCTCTACGCCCGCGCCGAGCAGGTCCCGCTGCTCCATGCCGCGCGAAAGCTCTGCGAGACCGACGAGCTCAAGCCCCGCGTGCGCTCGACGCTGCGCGCGCTCACCGAGGGCTTCTCGCGGTGGGCCAGGCTCGTCGAGAGCAACCCGCATTCCGAGGTGGCGCAGACCATCCTCGAGGAATCCGGCTACACCGAGATGTGGCAGAAGGAGAAGTCGGCCGACGCCGCCGGGCGGCTGGAGAACCTCAAGGAGTTCGTCCGCTCGATGGAGGAGTTCCCCGACATGGGCGCCTTCCTCGAGCACGTCTCGCTGGTGATGGAGGCCTCGGAGGCCGAGGGCGCCGAGCGCGTCTCGCTGATGACCCTGCACGCGGCCAAGGGCCTGGAATTCGACACGGTGTTCCTGCCCGGCTGGGAGGACGGCCTCTTCCCGAACCAGCGCGCCCTCGACGAGAGCGGCCGCGCGGGCCTCGAGGAGGAGCGTCGCCTCGCCCATGTCGGGCTGACGCGGGCCCGCAAGCGCGCGAAGCTGTCCTTTGCCGTCAACCGCCGCATCCACGGCCTGTGGTCCTCGACCATCCCGTCGCGCTTCATCGACGAGCTGCCGGAATCGGCGGTCGACGTGATCGAGGCGCCGGCCCACTTCTCCGCCGGCGCCTCGCGCTTCGACCGCAACCCGCAGCCCTTCGGCTCGAGCTACGGCACGCCGGGCTGGCAGCGGGCGCAGGCCAATACCGGGCAGCAGAACAACTTCGGCAAGGGCGCGGCGCACACCACCGCCCGCGGCTTCGGCGCCTCGCCCGGCGGCGGGCGCGGCGGCCCGCGCCAGATCGAGGGCGAGCTGATCGCCAAATCCACCGGCACGCCCTCGGCCTTCGAGGCCGGGATGCGGGTTCTGCACACCAAGTTCGGCCCCGGCGACGTGGCCGCCGTCGACGGCAACAAGCTCACCGTTGACTTCGACAAGGCCGGTCGCAAGATGGTGCTCGACAGCTTCCTGCAGCCGGCCTGAGGCCGCTCGCGGAAGGACGTGACGTCGGGCGCAGGACACGACCTTGGGCGGACCGGACACGGCCCCATCCCCCGACCGTCCCGGCGCACCATCCGCCGTCGTCCGAGCCATTTCAGCAACACCTGCCGGGCCCCGTCATGCGGCCGTCGCATCGCCCGACTCTATGGTGCGCGCGTTGCATGCTCCGGCAACGACCAGGCGGGCCGCGCAGCGGCTCATCTTGTCCACAAGCTTCGTGTCGAGGGCCGGAACCGGCTCGAGGCAGCGTCATTGCTTCCGAGAGGAGAGATAAGCCCACGATACGAAGGTTAGAGCGAAGAGCGGTTTCTGGTTAGCAAGTCCTTTTGGTTGGCAAATCCCACGCGGAGTGTTGATCGATGAAAAGACGGCGCGCACGACTCGAGCTGGTGGAAGACCGCACGGTCCGGCTGCACAGGACCCGCTTCGACGAGGAACGAAACCTAGGCCCGATCCAGCCGCTGACCGACCGGCAGGCGGAATACCTCGACGCGCTCGCCCTGAACCCGCAGGTCATCGTGCTCGGCCCGGCCGGCACCGGCAAGACCTACATCGCCGGCACACGCGCCGCCGACCTGCTGCGCCAGCGCCGGATCGCCAAGGTGATCATCACCCGCCCGAACGTTCCCGGCGGCCGTTCGCTCGGCTTCTTTCCCGGCACGCTGGAGGAGAAGATCGCGCCCTGGGTCGCTCCCCTCACCGAGGCGATGAAGGAACGGATGGGCGCCGCCGCCTTCGAGATCGCCCTGAAGGCCGGCGACATCGAGATCGTGCCGTTCGAGGTGATGCGCGGGCGCACCTTCAAGGACTGCCTCGTGATCCTCGACGAGGCGCAGAACACGACCACCGCCGAGATCAAGATGTTCCTCACCCGCATCGGCGACGCCTGCCAGGTGATCATCAACGGCGACGTCTCGCAGACCGACCTGCGCGAGACCTCGGGGCTGCGCACCGTCATCCACCTGATCAAGAGCCGGATGATGCCGATCCCCGTGGTCGAGTTCACCCGCGACGACATCGTCCGCTCCGGAATTTGCGCGGAGTGGGTGAAGGCTTTCGAGGAAACGAATCTGTAAGTTGCGAGTTACCAGCGGCGGGTCGAAGCGGAGACCCGCCGCGCTTCACCGGCGCGACGTCCTTCTCTCATCTCCCGGACCCGGGAGATGACATGGGTGCCGCGGCCCGACGACAAGAAACAGGATTATCTCCGTGAGGAAACTGACCTTCGCCGTTGCCGTTCTAGCCTCGCTCGGCGCCGCCGCCATCACCGCCCCCGCCTCCGCCGCCCCGGGCGCCCCGATGGGCGTGACCGCCCCCGACGCGATCGAGCATGTCCAGATGCACCGCATGGAGCGTCGCATGATGCATCGCCGGATGGAGCGTCGCATGATGCGCCGTCACATGGAGCACCGCATGATGCGCCGCCACATGATGCGCCGCATGTGATCTGACCGACCCTGATCGGTCGGCGACGGGGTCCTTCGGGGCCCCGTTTTCTTTTGTGGCCGCCCGCGCCGCTGCGCGCCGGCGGATTGCCCCGGACTCCGCGGATTCCTATGTCGAGGCGCAGGCCGGGTTGCGGCTGCGAGCTTTCGGAGACCACATGCCCCCCTCCAACCGCCTGTTCGACGACTTCGCCCGCCTGATGACGGATGCCGCGGGCGCCGCGCAGGGGGTGCGCCGCGAGGCCGAGACCGTGATCCGCGCCCAGGCCGAGCGGCTGATCCGCGACATGGATATCGCCTCCCGCGAAGAGCTCGACGTGCTGCGCGACATGGTCGCCACCCTGCGCGCGCAAAACGAGGCGCTGACCGCGCGGGTCGCGGCGCTCGAGGCCGATGCGGCGCCGGCCGCGGCCGCTGCGTCCACCGCCGGAGCGAGCGAGGCGATCTGATCCGACGCGCGGGCGACCGGCGCGAATCGGTCTCGGCGGGGCGGCGGGCTTGTACACAGGAAGCGCGCGCGAACGATCCATTTCCTGTTCACCGGCCGGGCGAAGCGCTTTGTGTCGCGAGTCCGCGCCGGTTTATAGTCGGTGACGTACTGATTCGCCTTAGCCCGCCGAAGACCGGGAGCCGCCAAGTCGTCATCGCGCGATATTCCGTCCCATCGGGACAAGTGATTTCGTGTCGTGACATGGTTCCGAACTTTGGTTATTTATCGTTCACCATGCCGCGGCGCCGGAATACGGCGGCGTCATCTCGGATCGTCATGCCACAGCTTCACGTCGACATCGAAGGCTACGATCGGATCGAGCACCCGCTCGATGTCGTGGAGCGTCTTGCCGCGCTCCGCGACTGGATCTTCGATCGCGCCGAGACGGACGAGATGTCCGTCGTGGTGGCCGGGCGCTGGACCGAATACCAGGTCGCGTTCACCTGGATCGAGGACGTCGAGGCCCTGCACGTCGCCTGCGCCTTCGACCTCAAAGTGCCGGATCGCCGCCGCACCGAGGTGCAGCGCCTGATCGCGCTGATCAACGAGCAGCTCTGGATCGGGCATTTCGACCTGTGGTCGAGCGACGACGTGGTGATGTTCCGCCATTCGCTCCTGCTCGCCGGCGGCTCGGTGCCGACGCATCCGCAATGCGCGATGCTGCTGAAGTCGGCGGTGGAGGCGTGCGAGCGCTACTACCAGGCCTTCCAGTTCGTGCTCTGGGCCGGCAAGTCCGCCCGCGAGGCGCTGGACGCGGTCCTGTTCGAGACCGAGGGCGAGGCCTGAGGCCCGCCATGGCCGCTCCTCCCGCGGCGGGCGCCCTGCCCGCCTCCCTCACCCTCGTCGGGGCGGGCAAGATGGGCGGGGCGATGCTCGAAGGCTGGCTCGCGGCCGGCCTCGACCCGAAGCGCACGACGATCGTCGAGGCCGATCCGTCCGATGCGCTGCGCGCGCTCTGCAGCGCCCGCGGGCTCGCCCTCAACCCGGCCACGGTCGCGCCCGCCGCCGTCCTCGTCCTCGCGATCAAGCCGCAAGGGTTCGCTGACGCCGCGCCCGGCCTCGACCGGATGATCGGCCCGGGCACCGTCGTCCTGTCGATCCTGGCCGGCAAGACCCTGGCCGACATCGAAGGCCGCCTGCCGAGCGCCCGGGCGATCGTGCGCGCAATGCCGAACCTGCCCGCCAGCATCGGCCGCGGGGCCACCGGCGCCGTCGCGAACGCGGCGGTGACCGCGGGCCAGCGTGCCGCCGTCGCGGCTCTGCTCGGCGCCAACGGGCTCGTCGAATGGGTCGGCTCGGAAACCGAGATCGATGCGGTCACCGCCCTGTCGGGCTCGGGTCCGGCCTACGTCTTCCTGATGGTCGAGGCGATGACCGAGGCCGGGATCGCCGCCGGGCTCGATCCGCAGGTCGCCGCGCGGCTTGCCCGGGCCACGATCTCCGGCGCCGGCGCCCTCCTCGACGCGAGCGACCTGCCCGCATCGGAATTGCGTCGCAACGTCACCTCGCCGGGCGGCACCACCGCCGCCGCTCTCGACGTGCTGATGCGCGACGACGCGCTTGGCCCCCTGATGCGGGAGGCCGTCGCGGCGGCCAAACGGCGGGCGGGCGAGCTGGCCGGCTGAGGCTCGATGCCATAGGGCATGCGGGGCTCCTCCATCCCACTCCCTCATCCTGAGGCGCCCGCGCCAGCGGGCCTCGACAAAGCCCTTCGGGAATCGCGCGCAAGCTGGAAGCCTCCTTCGAGGCCTCCGCTTCGCTGTGGCACCTCAGGATGAGGATGGTGGACGGGATCGGCTGAAGGCTCGATCCTTCGGCCTCACCGGTCCAAGCTCGCAGGAACCAGCGCCACCCGATCGAGCCCCTTGGCCAGCACCGATCCGCCGGGCGGGGCGTCGCGGAGTTCGCGCCAGTTCACCCCGGCGCCGTCCGGCAGGACGACTTCGCCGTCGAGGCGCATCGGGGCGCCCGCCTCGATCGCGGCGAGGCCGTCGAGGAGGCTGTGCGTCACGGTGGCCGGCCAGAGCAGGTCGAGGTCCGAGGTCGTGGAGAGGTAGGCGAGGCCGGTCAGGCTTTCCCACAGCAGGCCGCCGAACACCTGCGGGACGACGCCGTATTCGGCGGCCAGCGCCAGCACCGCGTCGATGGCGAGGTGCCAGGCCGGCGGCGCGGATGGGCGCGCGGCGGCGAGGGTCACCGGAGGGGACGGCGTGGCGTCGGCCCACGGCACCGCGAGGCCGATGCGGCGCTTGCCGGCGGCCGGCGGCAGGGGCAGCCCGGCGGGCAGATGGTCGCCCTCGTCCGGATGACGGCGCCGCACGATCACCGGCCAGCCGTTGGCGGCCCAGGCCGCGACATGCGGCACGCCGTCGAGGTCGGAGCGCCCGGCGAGCAGCCGGTCCCAGGCCTCGGGCGCCACCACGAACAGGTCGTGGCGGCGAAGCGTCGTCACGCGCGCGCCGCGTCGACCACCCGCGCGGCGATGTCGTGGGCGACGGGACGACCGCCGCGTTCCTTGCCGAGGGCGTCGCGAGCGTCGTGCGAGGGCGGCTCGCCGATCAGGGCCGCGATCTGCGGCCCGAGGGGCTTGGCGGGATCGAGCACCGCCTCCACCGCGCCGGCCTGGACCATGTTGTCGAGGCCGGGCGCGAAGACGGGGGTGGATTTCGCCATCGCCTCGAGCTTCTCCAGCGGCAGCTTGGTGACGCGGGCGACGGAGGGCAGGTCCATCACGCTCGGGTTGGCCCCGGGCAGCGCGACCAGCACCCGCGTCGCGAGGGCGGTGGCGATGAAGGCGCCGGCGGCCGAGTGGCCGTAGATCAGGCCGATCGTCGGGTGGCCCTGCGCATCCGCCAGCAGCAGCGCCTTGGCGAGGTGGGCCAGGCACTCGTTCAGCCCCAGAAGCTCGTCGCGCCGGCTCATGCGCTGGCTGTCGGAATCGACCAGCACGAGGATCGGCGTGGCGCCGCCGGCCCGCACCGTCGCCAGCACGGCGGCCGAAAGGGCCAGCGCGCCCTCGATCCCAAGCGGCGTGTCGCCGTCGACGCCGACCACCGCGAGGTCGCGGCCGTCCAGCGGCCCGCGGCCGGTGATCAGACCGTCGGCGACGGCGACCGCGTGGCCGTCGGGGAAGAGCGAGGCCAGGATCTCAGCGAGCGTCATGTGTCGTCCCCTCGAGCCCGGCGACGAGGCCGTCGAAGTCGGCCGCCGACAGGGCCGGCACGCCGGCCGGGTCGTTGACGCCGAGGCGCGCCCAGATCTCGGTGGCGTCGCGGCAATCGCCGAAGCGCGCGATGCGGTCTTCGAGCCGCGCCTGCTCCGCTTCGAGCGTCGCGAGGTCGAAGGCCGGCGCCCGGCCGATTAGGTCGAGGGCGGCGGCGCGAAACGCCTCCACGGTGTCGTCGCAGAACCGGTCGGCGCCGCCGGCGAGGCGCCGGTGCTTGCCGCCCATGGTGCGCCAGACCAGGGCGCGGTCCTTCGAGTCGAATTCCTCGGCGCCCTTGTTGGTCTCGATCACCTCCGGGCCGGAGACCGAGATGCGCCCGCCCTCCGAGACCGCGAGGCGCGAGCAGGTTCCGGCGATCAGGCCGCCGCCGCCGAAGCAGCCGGCGCGGCCGCCGACGAGCCCGACCACCGGGATGCCGGCGCGGCGCAGATCGGCGATGGCGCGCATGGTCTCGGCGATGGCGGTCTCGCCCGCATTGGCCTCCTGCAGGCGGACGCCGCCGGTGTCGAACAGGATCAGCACGGCCTCCGGCGTCTCGGTGACCGCGGCGCGTAAAAGCCCGACGAGCTTGGCGCCGTGCACCTCGCCGAAGGCGCCGCCCATGAAGCGGCCCTCCTGGGCGGCGAGGTAGACCGTGCGGCCGTCGAGCCTGCCCCGGCCGACGACGATGCCGTCGTCGAAGGCGCGGGGCAGGTCGAACAGCGGCAGGTGGGGGCTCATCGCCCGCTGCTCCGGGCCGACGAACTCTTCGAAGCTCTCGGCGTCGACGAGCGCGGCGACGCGCTGCCGGGCGCTGGCCTCGTACCAGCTCAAGCTCATCGGCCGGTCTCCATCAGGCGCGCGCCCTGGAGCAGGCGCAGCGACACGGTGTCGGGCCGGGCGCCCCCGTCGTTGATCGCGATGCGCAGGCCGCCGGGCTGGGCCCGCGCCACGAAGTCGGCCGCCACCGCCTCCCAGACGTCGCCGTAGCCGACGACCGGCGTCGCGATCTCGATGGTGCATTGGTCCGGCGGCAGCACGCGCTCCAGCAGCACCTCGAGGTTGCCGGACGCGACGACGCCGGTGATCGCCTGCGGCTTGGTGCCGGCGAGCGGTCCTTTCGTGGTGTGGCGGAAGGTCATCGTTTCCATGTGACATCGTCCTCCTGCGCCCAATGCCATCCGGCGGGATCGCGGGTCCCCTCTCCCGAACGCGAGAGGGGGCCGCGTACCGCGTCCCGCGCCTGCTCCGTCAGCCCGATCATCTCACCAGTTCCGGAACCGGGCCGGCGGCTCGTACAGGCCGCCCGACCAGTGCACGAGGTCCTTGATCGACTTCGCCGCGAGCAGGCTGCGGTCGGCGTCGAGCGGCTCGATCCCGAGATCCTCCGGGCGGCGGACGATGCCCCGGGCGCGCAGGTGCTCGACCTTGGCCTTGTCGCGGCCGCGCCCGACCTCGGTGTAGCCGGCCACGCCGCGGATCGCCTGCTCGCGCTCGTCCGCGTTGCGGCAGAGCAGGAGGTTGGCAATGCCCTCCTCGGTGACGATGTGGGTGACGTCGTCGGCGTAGACCATCACCGGCGCGAGCTCGAGGCCGATCGTCCGGGCGAGCTCGAGGGCGTCGAGGTGCTCGACGAAGGCGGGCACGAGCCCGTCGCCGAAGGTCTCGACGAGCTGCACCACGAGCTTGCGCCCGCGCATCAGCGCCGGGTCGCCGGTCTGCTGCGCCTCGCGCCCGGCCTTCATCCAGGTGTCGGACGGGTGGCGGCGGCCGTGCGGGTCCGAGCCCATGTTCGGCGCGCCGCCGAAGCCCGCGACGCGGTTCGTCGTCACGGTCGAGGAGTGGCCCATGAGGTCGATCTGCAGGGTCGAGCCGATGAAAAGGTCGCAGGCGTAGAGCCCCGCCGTCTGGCAGAAGGCGCGGTTCGAGCGCAGCGAGCCGTCGGCGCCGGTGAAGAAGATGTCCGGCCGCGCGGCGATGTAGCGGTCCATGCCGACTTCCGAGCCGAAGCAGTGCACCTGCTCGACCCAGCCCGCCTCGATCGCCGGGATCAGCGTCGGGTGCGGGTTCAGGGCCCAGTTGGTGGCGATCCGGCCCTTCAGCCCGAGCCGCTCGCCATAGGTCGGCAGCAGCAGCTCGATCGCCGCGGTGCCGAAGCCGATGCCGTGGTTGAGCCGGCGGATGCCGTACTCGGCGTAGATCCCCTTGATGGCCATCATCGCCATCAGGATCTGCGTCTCGGTGACGGCGGCCGGGTCGCGGGTGAACAGCGGCTCGACGTAGAACGGCGTGTCGGCCTCGACCACGAAGTCGATCCGGTCGCCGGGGATGTCGACCCGCGGCACCGTCTCGACGATCTGGTTCACCTGCGCGATCACCACGCCGTTCTTGAACGCGGTGGCCTCGACCACCGTCGGCGTGTCCTCGGTGTTGGGGCCGGTATAGAGGTTGCCGGCCCGGTCGGCCGAGACGCCGGCGATCAGCGCGACGTTCGGCGTGAGGTCGATGAAGTAGCGCGCGAACAGCTCGAGGTAGGTGTGCACCGCCCCGAGCTCGATCTGCCCGCCGTAGAGCATCTTGGCGATGCGGGCGCCCTGCGGGCCGGAATACGAGTAGTCGAGGCGCTTGGCGATGCCGGTCTCGAACACGTCAAGATGCTCCGGCAGCACGATGCCGGACTGGACCATGTGCAGGCCGTGCACCTTGTCCGGGTCGCAGGCGCTCAGCCCGCGCGCCAGGCAGTCGGCCTGCTTCTGGTTGTCGCCTTCGAGGCAGACCCGGTCGCCCGGGCGCAGGACGGCCTCGAGCAGGTCGACCACGTCGGCGGCCGCGACGACCTTGCCGTCGGCGTGGGCGCGGCCGGCCGCGATCCGCGCATCCCGCGCCGTCCTCTGCCTGCGCCAGTCCGTCATCCCGATCCCCAAACCGTCGATCCGCCCGCACGCTGTCGGCATGCGATCGCGGGTCAGACACAGCAATTCGTATGCGAATGAGCTGTTCGATCACATGATCGTATACCAGCTTGCCGATCTGTCAATATTTTGCATACTCAGTGGCAACGAAGACGAATCATGAAATCGGGACGGATACGCCGTATGCCCCGTGCCATCGCGCCTCCTCGACCATCGCCCGGCCCGATCGGGAGTGCCCCGCACGGGAGGCTGCGGCCATGATCATCACCGGCGTCGCGCTGCTCGCCGCCTGCACGCTGATCGGCGTGTATCTTGGCGATCTCCTCGGGATCGCGCTCGGCGTGAAGGCCAATGTCGGCGGGGTCGGCATCGCCATGATCCTGCTGATCGCCGCCCGCGTCTGGCTGATGCGCCACGGCCGCCTGAGCAAGAACGTCAAGTTCGGCGTCGAGTTCTGGGGCGGCATGTACATTCCCATCGTCGTCGCGATGGCCGCCCAGCAGAACGTCGTCGCCGCGGTGAGCGGCGGCCCGATCGTGATCATCGCCGCCTTCGGCTCCCTGGCGATCTGCTTCGCCGCGGTGGCGCTGCTCAGCCGCATCGGCGGCCGCGACCCGGGCGGTCCGGAGGTCGAGCACGGCGGCGCCGTCATCGGCGGCGAACCCGAGGCAGCGCGGGCCGACGCCGCGGCGATCCCGGCGGGGCGGACGCGATGAGCGGCCTGTGGCACGGCCTTGAGCACGTCTTCGTCGAGCAGAGCCTGGTTGCGGCCTTCGCCGTCGTCGGGGCGCTGATCCTGGTCTCGAACGTCGCCGCGCGGCGGCTCACCAACGGGCGGGTGCACGGCTCGGCCATCGCCATCGTGCTCGGCCTGGTGCTCGCCTATTTCGGCGGCGTGCTCACCGGCGGCAAGAAGGGCCTGGCCGACATCCCGGCGCTGGCCGGGATCGGGCTGATGGGCGGGGCCATGCTGCGCGATTTCGCCATCGTCGCCACCGCATTCGAGGTCGACGTGATCGAGGCGCGCCGGGCCGGCCTCGTCGGCGTGCTGGCGCTGGCGCTCGGCACGCTGCTGCCCTTCCTCGTCGGCACGCTGACCGCGGTCGCCTTCGGCTACCACGACGCGGTCTCGATCACGACGATCGGCGCGGGCGCGATCACCTACATCGTCGGCCCGGTCACCGGCGCGGCGCTCGGCGCCGACTCGACGGTGATGGCGCTCTCAATCGCCACCGGCGTGACCAAGGCGGTGGGCGTGATGGTCGGCACGCCCCTCGTCGCCAAGCTGATCGGCCTCGACAACCCGCGCTCGGCCATGGCCTATGGCGGGCTGATGGGCACGGTCAGCGGGGTGGCCGGCGGCCTGGCCGCCACCGATCCCAAGCTCGTGCCCTACGGCGCGCTGACCGCGACCTTCCACACCGGCATCGGCTGCCTCGTCGGCCCGTCGGTGCTGTTCCTGACGGTGCGGGCGATCGTCGGCTGAGCCCGGCTTCGCGGGGCGGGAGAGCCATGGACGCGGGCCACGAGACCGAGGAGCGGGCGCTGATCTCCGATCGCATCCGCGACGCGCTCACGGATGCGATCGCGGCGGGCGAGCTCGCCGCCGGCACGACCCTGGACGAGCAGACGCTGGCCGACCGCTTCGGCGCCTCGCGCACCCCCGTGCGGGAGGCCCTGCGCCAGCTCGCCTTCGGCGGCCTCGTGGAGCAGCGCCCGCGCCGCGGCATGGTCGTCGCCCGGATGACGCCCGAGCGGATCATGGACATGTTCGAGGCCACCGCCGAGATCGAGGCTTTGTGCGTGCGGCTCGCCACCCACCGCATGCGCCCGCTCGAGCTCAGCGCCCTGATGGAGCTGCACCGGCGCTCGGGCGCGGCGGTCGAGGGCGGCGACCTCGACGCCTACGACGGCCTGAACCGCCAGTTCCACGAGGGGCTCTACGCGGCCACCCACAACGGGTTCCTGGCCGAGCAGGCGCTGGCGATCCGCACCCGGCTCTCGGCCTTCCGCCGCACGCAGCTGCGCCAGGGCGACCGCATCCGCCGCTCCCACGCCGAGCACGGCGCGATCCTGGCCGCGATCGCCGAGGGCGACGGCGAGGCGGCGGCACGGCGCATGCGGGCACACATGCTCAACGCGGCCGGGGCGCTCGGGCGCTACATCGCCGAGCATCACACCGACTGATCCTCCCGGAGCGCAAAGGCGCGCCCGCCCGGCTCAGCCGGGCGGCGGCCCGTCGATCATCCGGCGGAGGTGGTCCAGAAGCTCCCGACGCTGCCCGGGCTGATCGAGGGTGGCCCACAGGCGCAGCAGGGTGAGGCTCTCGGCGATCCGATCCCCTTCGTCGAGCGTGGCGAAGAACGCCGCCGTCGGAATGCCGAGCGCCGCCGCCAGCTCGTCGAGCACCGGGTTGCGCGGGTGCGCCGTCCCCTCGTCCGTCGCCACGTCGTCCCCCCTCGCTGCCCCGTTCCGCCCCCCATGAGCGAGCCGTCCGCCGTCGCCCGAGCCGCCGCAGCTTCGGTGGAAACCGGCCGAAGCGGCAAGGGGCGGCGGTCGCCGCCTCGCCCGGCCCGGCTCAGCCCTCCTTGAAGCCGTATTCCGGCACGCCGTCCTCGCTGCCGTAATACTTGTACGGCAGGAACTTGCCGGACATGCCGAGCTTCACGCGGTCGCCCTTGTTGTTGGCCTCGCGCTCCATGGTCATGTTGAAGTCGATCGCCGACATGATGCCGTCGCCGAACTCCTCTTGGATCAGTTCCTTGAAGGTGGTGCCGTAGACCATCACCAGCTCGTAGAAGCGGTAGATCAGCGGATCGGTCGGCGGCATCGACGGGATCGAGCCGCGATAGGGCGCCTCGTTGAGCATCCGCTCCTCGGATTCGGTGAGCCCGAACAGCGCGGCGGCCTTGGCGGCCTGCGCCTTCGGCAGCTTCATCTGGCCCATGCAGGCGGCGGTGATCAGGATCGGCGAGAGCCCGCCGATCTCGTCCTGGATGTACTTCCAGGTCCAGCCCTTGTCGCGCTTGATGTCGAGGAGCTTCTCGGTGAGGTCTTCGCGCTTCATGGTCGGCACTCCGGCAGGTTGTGAGATCGGTCGCGCCCCGCCGCGTGGTCTGCCGGCGGGGCGCGCTCGAGCGAGGCCTGCGCAAGCGATGTGCCAGCTGGGTCGTTGCGAAGAACCGCCGCGGGAACAGCGACTTGGCCTGAGGATCATCAGCTACGAGATCTCGTGCCCGACGAGATCTCGTGGTATGACCACGAAGTCTCGTAGCGAGACGGGTGCGTCGGGGCCGACATGATCGAGGATTTCGGGCCGGTCTTCGAGCAGCACCGGGAGGCGATGCTGGTGCTGGAGCCCGAGGCCGACCGGATCGTCGACGCCAACCCGGCCGCGGCGCGCCTGCTCGGCTACGACCGCGCGGCGCTCCGCAGGATCACGGCGAGCGCGCTGCATCCGGGCCAGCGGCCCGCGCTGGTGGTGTTCACGCAGGGCGCCTTCGCCAAGGGGCAATGGTGGTCGCGGACGCTGGAGCCGCGCCACGCGGACGGCCGCGGGCTGCGCCTCGAATACGCCGCGAGCCCGCTCGCGGGCGACCCGCCGCGGCTTCTCCTGACGCTCTCCGATCTCGAGGCGCGCCGTCGGCGGGCGGTCGACGGGCAGGCCGACGACCACATGCGCGCCGGCATCGCCGAGTGGCAGCGGATGGAGCGCATCTTCCGCGACATCGAGCGCGGGAACCAGCTGATCCTGCGGGCCGCCGGCGAGGGCATCTACGGCGTCAACGCCGATGGGGCGACCACCTTCGTCAACCCGGCCGCCGAGCGCATGCTCGGCTGGCGGGCCGCCGACCTCGTCGGCAAGGACATGCACGCCACCGTGCACCACACCCGCTCCGACGGCGCGCATTACCCGCACCGCGACTGCCCGATCTACGCGGCCTTCCGCGACGGCGCGGTGCGCCAGGTCGACGACGAGGTGTTCTGGCGGCGCGACGGCACCGCGTTCCCGGTCGCGTACACCTCGACGCCGATCCGGGATCGCGGGCGTCTGCTCGGCGCCGTCATCGTGTTCCGCGACATCAGCCAGCGGCGCGAGGCCGAGGAACGGCTGCGCAGCGCGCTCGCCGAGGTCGATTCCCTGCGCGAGCGGCTGGAGCTGGAGAACGCCTACCTGAAGGAGGAAATCCGGCTGGAGCGCCACCACCAGGGCATCATCGGCCGTTCCCCCGCCATCGCAGCGACGTTGCGCCAGATCGACCTCGTGGCCGGCACCGACGCCACCGTGCTGATCACCGGCGAGTCCGGCACCGGCAAGGAGCTGATCGCCCGCGCGATCCACGAGGCCAGCCGGCGGCGCGACCGGCCGATGATCCGCGTGAACTGCGCCGCGGTGCCGCGCGAGCTGTTCGAGAGCGAGTTCTTCGGCCATGCCCGCGGCGCGTTCACCGGTGCGCTGCGCGATCGCGTCGGGCGCTTCGAGCTCGCCGACGGCGGCACGCTGTTCCTCGACGAGGTCGGCGAGATCCCGCTCGATCTCCAGGGCAAGCTGCTGCGGGTGCTGCAGGAACGCTCGTTCGAGCGCGTCGGCGAGGAGCGCACGCGCGCCGTCGACATCCGCCTCGTCGCCGCCACCAATCGCGACCTGCGGGAGGAGGTGCGCCGCGGCCGGTTCCGCGAGGACCTGTACTTCCGCCTCAACGTCTTCCCGCTGGCCGCGAGCCCGCTCCGCGAGCGCCCCGAGGACATCGCGCCGATCGCCCAGCACGTCCTGACAGGGGCCGCACGCCGCCTGAACATCCCCGAGCCGCGGCTGACCGAGGGCGACGTGCGCCGGCTCGCCCGCTACGCCTGGCCCGGCAACGTGCGCGAGCTGGAGAACGTGATCGAGCGCGCCGCCATCCTCGCCGTCCGCGGCCGCCTGCGCTTCGACCTGCCCGAATCCGAACGGTTCGAAGCCGAACGGCCCGATCCCGCGGGCCCCGTCGACGCGACGCCGCCGGCGCTTCCCGCCGACCGGCCGCCGACGGAGGCCGACCGCCGCGCCCGCGACCGCGCCGAGATCGCCGCCGCCCTTTCGCTCACCGGCGGCAAGGTGTTCGGCCCCGGCGGCGCCGCCGAGCTCATGGGGCTGCGCCCGACGACGTTGGCCTCGCGCATCAAGGCGATGGGGATCGAGAAGACCCGTTAACCGCCGGGCAACCGCGCGGGCGTCCAGTGACCGGCTCGCGCGCTCGACGCGGGCGTGCTCCGCGAGGAAGACCCGATGCCGACTTCCGCTCCCGCGCCGGGCTCCGTCCTTCCTGCGATGCCGGGCGATGCCGCCCTCCTTGCCGCCGCCCGCGCCTGGGGCCTCAGCCTCGCGGCCGAGCGGCGGATGTCCGCCAACACGGTGGAGGCCTACGAGCGCGACCTGCGCCAGTTCCTCGCCCATCTCGACGCCCGCACCGGCACGCCGACGATCCCCGCGATCGTCGCGTTGAAGCCGCGCGACGTCCGCGCCTTCATGGCCGCGCGGCGGGCCGACGAGGTCGGCGGCCGCTCGCTGATGCGGGCCCTGGCCGGCCTGCGCTCCTTCGCCAAGCACCTCGAGCGCGAGGGTCACGGCACCGTGGCGGCGCTCGGCGCCGTGCGCTCGCCCAAAATGGAGCGGCGCCTGCCGCGTCCGCTGCCGGTGGCGGCCGCCCGCGCCCTCACCGACGTGTCGCTGCGCGCCGACGAGGACCGCGACCCTTGGATCCTGCTGCGCGACGCGGCGGTGCTCGCGCTGCTGTACGGCGCGGGCCTGCGCATCTCGGAGGCGCTGGGGCTGGCGCGGCGCGATGCCCCGGTGCCCGGCATCGACGCGGTGACGGTGCTGGGCAAGGGCGCGAAGCAGCGGATGGTCCCGGTGCTGCCGGTGGTGGCCGAGGCGGTCGCCGCCTACCTCGCCGCCTGCCCGCACCCGCTGCCGCCGGAGGGCCCGCTCTTCGTCGGCGCCCGCGGCGGCCCGCTCTCGCCGCGGATCATCCAGTACGTCGTCGCCCGCGCCCGCGGCGCCCTCGGGCTGCCCGACAGCGCCACGCCGCACGCCCTGCGGCACTCCTTCGCGACGCATCTCCTGGCGCGGCAGGGCGAGCTGCGCGCGATCCAGGAGCTGCTCGGCCACGCCTCGCTCTCGACGACGCAGCTCTACACCAAGGTCGACGCGGCCCGCCTGATGAGCGCCTTCGACGCCACCCATCCGCGCGCCGGCCGTGCCGTGCCGACGGGGGCGTGACACGCGACGTGCATTGAGATGACACGTTGACACACTAGACAGAGCAAATAGCCGGTTCGGCCAGCCATTAAGCTTGCCGAGAGATTTGAGCGCTATTTCTCTTGTCGTAGGATCGGACTGGACAGGAACCATGGCGGGCGAACACGCCGATATCGGAAGCGCGGTCCGGCCCCCGCAAGCCGGCACCGTCCTCATCGCCGATCGCGACGCGGGACGCCGGGCCGAACTCGCCACGGTGGTATCGCACTTCGATCCCAGGGCCGTGATCGTGCAAACGGCCTCGGGCGAGGCGCTGATCGATCTCGCCCTCGCGCACAAGCCGGCCCTGGCCTTCGTCGGCCTCCAGCTCGAAGGCGTGAGCGGCCCGGAGGCGGTGGCGGTGGCGCGCAAGCGCGGCGCCACCCTGCCCTGCCTCGTGCTGATCGCCGCCCGCGTCTTCGCCCAGTGGCAGGAACTCGCGGTCTCGCTCGGCGCCTACGAGGTGCTGAAGGTGCCCCTCGACACCGCCCACATCGAGAGCCTGCTGCACGCCGACACCCGGCGCCGGCAGCCGACGCGCATCCTGCTCGCCTCCTCGTCGGACGCGGCGCGCGCGGCGATCGGGCGGGTGCTGGCGCGCAGCGGCTTCGCCCTCGAGATCGACGAGACGGATTGCGGCCGGCACGCCCTGAAGCTTCTGAAGACCGACGCCTACCCGCTCGCCTTCGTCGACGTGAAGCTCAACGGGACCGACGGCCTCGAGCTCGCCTGCCAGGTTCAGACCCTGAACCTGACGACGCGCCTCACGATGCTGACCAGCGGCGATCCCGAGCCGATCGCCCAGGCCGCCCGCTACTTCGGCGCCACCTTCGTCCTGAAGATGCCGTTCCACGCCCGCGACATCGACCTCACGCTCCACCACGCGCTCGGTCTGCGGCGGCCGTACCTGCTGAACGCGATCACCGCGCCGCCGGCCCCGACCGCCCTCCTGCGCATCGCCGCCCTCGCCCCGGCCCGCCGCTCGGCCTGAGCGACGGGCGCGGCCGCGTCCTCAGACGTGGATCGCGCGCTTCCCGACCGCGAGCGCGGCTTCCTTCACCGCTTCCGTCAGGGTCGGGTGGGCGTGGCAGGTGCGGGCGATGTCCTCGGCCGACGCCCCGAACTCCATCGCCACCGCCACCTCGGCGATGAGGTTGCCGGCATCGGCGCCGACGATGTGGACGCCGAGCACCCGGTCGCTCGCGGCGTCGGCCAGCACCTTCACGAAGCCCTCGGTGGTGCCGTTGGCCTTGGCCCGGCCGTTGGCGGTGAAGGGGAACTTGCCCGCGTTGTAGGCGATGCCGTCCTTCTTCAGCTCCTCCTCGGTCTTCCCCACCGAGGCGACCTCTGGATAGGTGTAGACCACGTTCGGGATCACCGCGTAGTTCACGTGGCCGGACTGGCCGGCCAGGATCTCGGCCACCGCGACGCCCTCGTCCTCGGCCTTGTGCGCGAGCATCGGCCCGGCGATCACGTCGCCGATCGCGTAGATGCCGGTGACGTTGGTGGCGTAGTGGCTGTCGGTCTGGATCCGGCCCTTGTTGTCGAGCCCGACGCCGACGCCCTCGAGGCCGAGCCCCTCGGTGTAGGGCACCCGCCCGATCGCTACGAGCACCACGTCGGCCTGAAGCGTCTCGGATTCGCCGCCCGCCGCCGGCTCGACGGTGACGGTCGCGCCGCCCGCGCCGGTCGCCACGCCGGTGACCTTGGTCGAGAGCTTGAGGGCGATGCCCTGCTTGGACATGATCCGCTGGAACTGCTTGCCGACCTCGCCGTCCATCCCCGGCAGCACCCGGTCGAGATACTCGACCACGGTGACCTCGGCCCCGAGCCGGCGCCAGACCGAGCCGAGCTCGAGGCCGATCACGCCCGCGCCGATCACCAGGAGCTTCTTCGGCACCGCCGCGAGCTCGAGCGCGCCGGTAGAGGAGACCACGGTCTTCTCGTCGATCTCGACGCCGGGCAGGCGCGTCACGTCCGAGCCGGTGGCGATGACGATGTTCTTGGTCTCCAGCATCTGGTTTCCGCCGTCCTCCGACGTGACCTCGACGCGGCCGGCGCCGGCGATCCTGCCGGTGCCGCGGATGGTGTCGACCTTGTTCTTCTTCAGCAGGAACTCGACGCCCTTGGTGTTGCCGTCGACGCCGCTCTGCTTGAACCCCTGCATCTTGGCGAGGTCGAGCTTCGGCGTGCCGACCTCGATGCCGAGATCGGGGAAGTGCTTGGTCGCCTCCTCGAACGCCTCGGAGGCGTGCAGCAGCGCCTTCGACGGGATGCAGCCGACGTTCAGGCAGGTGCCGCCATGGGTCGCGCGCTTCTCGACGACGGCGGTGCGCAGGCCCAGCTGCGCGGCGCGGATGGCGCAGACATAGCCGCCGGGGCCGGTGCCGATGACGACGAGATCGTAGGTGCTCATGGTTCTGTTCGTTCCTGCATGCGCGTGCGGCGACCGCCGTGGCGGGTCGCCGCCGGATTCATTCGTTGCCGGGGATCACCGACCGCCCGAGACGTCGAGGATGGCGCCGGTGGTGTAGGCCGCCTCGTCGGAGAGCAGCCAGAGCACCGGGGCGGCGACTTCGTCGGCGGTGCCGGCGCGCCTCATCGGCACGCCCGGTCCCATCGCCGCCACCTTGTCGGGCGTGCCGCCGCTGGCATGGATCTCGGTGTCGATGATGCCGGGCGCCACGGCGTTCACCCGGATGCCGGCATCGGCCACCTCGCGGGCGAGGCCGATCGTGAAGCTGTCGATCGCTCCCTTCGAGGCGGCGTAGTCGACGAACTGCCCGGCCCCGCCGAGGCGCGCCGCGATCGACGAGACGTTGACGACGGCCCCGCCCCGGCCGCCCTGCTTCGTCGACATCCGCCGCACCGCCTCGCGGGCGCAGAGGAAGCTGCCGACGACGTTAGTCGCCATCATCCGGTGGAGCCGGGCGGCGCTCATCTCGGACACGGGCGCGGAGAGATCGACCACCCCGGCATTGTTGACCAGCGCCGTGACGGTGCCGAGACGGTCGGCCGCCGCGAACAGGGCGATCACGTCGGCCTCCTCCGCCACGTCGCAGCGCACCGCGACGGCCTGGCCGCCCTCGGCTTCGATCGCCGCGACCACCGTCGTGGCCGCGGCCGCGTCGGAGACGTAGCTCAGGCAGACGCGATAGCCGCGCCGCGCCGCGAGCAGGGATACCGCACGGCCGATGCCGCGGCCGCCGCCGGTGACGACCGCAACGGCATCGGGGGTGAGCATCGCGCCGGCCTTACAGATCCAGGACGAGCCGCGCCGGATCCTCCAGCGCCTCCTTCACCCGCACCAGGAAGGTCACGGCCTCCTTCCCGTCGACGATGCGATGATCGTAGGAGAGGGCGAGATACATCATCGGCCGCGCCTCGATCTTGCCGTTGCGGACCACCGGGCGCTCCTCGATGCGGTGCATCCCGAGGATGCCCGATTGCGGCGCGTTGAGGATCGGGGTCGACATCAGCGAGCCGTAGATGCCGCCGTTGGTGATGGTGAAGGTGCCGCCCTGCATCTCGTCGATCGAGAGCTTGCCGTCCCGGGCCTTGCGGCCGAAGCCCGAGATCGTCTTCTCGATGCCGGCGATCGAGAGGTCGTCGGCGTTGCGCACCACCGGCACGACGAGACCCTTGTCGGTCCCGACGGCGATGCCGATGTGATAGTAGTTCTTGTAGACGAGATCCTGCCCGTCGATCTCGGCGTTGACCGCCGGCACGTCCTTGAGCGCCCCGATCACCGCTTTGGTGAAGAAGCCCATGAAGCCGAGCTTCGTGCCGTGCTTCTTCTCGAAGATGTCCTTGTACTGCGCGCGCAGCGCCATCACCGCGCCCATGTCCACGTCGTTGAACGTGGTGAGCATCGCGGCGGTGTCCTGCGCGTCCTTGAGGCGGCGGGCGATGGTCTGGCGCAGCTTGGTCATCCGCACCCGCTCCTCGCGGGCGGCGTCGTCCGGCTTCGAGGCCGGGCGCGGCGGCGTCGGGCGCGCCTCCTTGGCCGGGGCGGGAGCCGCCTGCGCGGGCCCCTTCGCGATCGCGCCGAGCATGTCGCCCTTGGTCACGCGGCCGTCCTTGCCGCTGCCGTTGACGCTCGACGGGTCGATGCCCGATTCCCGCGACAGTTTGCCGACCGCCGGGCCGTTGTCGTCGGAGGGGCGGGCGGCCGGGGGCGCCGCGTCGCCGTGGTTGCCGTAGCCGGCGGCCGATTCCTTGGCCGGGGCCTCCTCGACCGCCTTGGCGTCGGGGGCGGACGCCTTCGGCGCCTCGCTGCGGCTCTCGGACTTGGCCTCGGCCTCCTTCTTCGGCGCGGCCTCCTTGGGCGCGGGCTTGGCGCCGCCGCCGCTCGCCTCGACGATCGAGCCGAGCAGCGCGCCCGGCTCCACCGTCTCGCCGTCCTTGACCAGGATCTCGCCGAGCTCGCCGGCGGCGGGGGCGTTGACCTCGAGGGTCACCTTGTCGGTCTCGAGCTCGACCAGGGGCTCGTCGGCCGCGACCGTGTCGCCCGGCTTCTTGAACCAGCGGCCGATGGTGGCCTCGCTGACGGATTCGCCGAGCGTCGGGACGAGGATGTCGGTTGCCATTGTGTCAGCTCATGCCGGATCGGTTGGGCCGTACCGGACGGCCGGGAAGGGTGAGCGGCGGCCCCGGAGAGCCGCCGCCATAGGTGAGGACATTCAGACCGCGAGGGCCTCGTTGAGGAAGGCCTGCAGCTGGGCCTGGTGCTTCGACATCTGCCCCACGGCGGTCGAGGCCGAGGCCGGGCGGCCGACGTAGCGGGCGCGCTTCACCGCGGAGCCGGCCTGGCCGAGCACCCATTCGAGGTAGGGCTCGACGAAGGCCCAGGCGCCCATGTTCTTGGGCTCCTCCTGGCACCACACCACCTCGGCATTGCGGAAGCGGCCCATCTCGTTGGCCAGCGCCTTGAGCGGGAACGGGTAGAGCTGCTCGACGCGCAGCAGGTAGACGTCGTTGACGCCGCGCTTCTCGCGCTCCTCGAACAGGTCGTAATAGACCTTGCCCGAGCACAGCACGACGCGGCGGACCTTGTCGTCGCGGACGAGCTTGACCCCGCTCTCGTCGTGCTCGGCGTCGTCCCACAGGATGCGGTGGAAGCTCGAACCCTCGGCGATCATCTCGATCGTCGACACCGCCCGCTTGTGGCGCAGCAGCGACTTCGGCGTCATCAGGATCAGCGGCTTGCGGAAGTCGCGCTTCAGCTGCCGGCGCAGGATGTGGAAGTAGTTCGCCGGCGTCGAGCAGTTGGCGACCTGCATGTTGTCCTCGGCGCAGCTCTGGAGGTAGCGCTCCAGGCGGGCGGAGGAGTGCTCCGGCCCCTGCCCCTCGTAGCCGTGGGGCAGCAGCATCACGAGGCCGGACATGCGCAGCCACTTGCGCTCGCCGGACGCGATGAACTGGTCGATCACCACCTGCGCGCCGTTGGCGAAGTCGCCGAACTGCGCCTCCCACAGCACGAGCGCGTTCGGCTCGGCCGCCGAGTAGCCGTACTCGAAGCCGAGCACCGCCTCCTCGGACAGCATCGAGTTGATCACCTCCAGCGGCGCCTGGCCCTCGCGGATGGCGTTGAGGGGCGTGAAGCGCTGCTCGTTCTCCTGGTCGATCACCACGGCGTGGCGCTGCGAGAAGGTGCCGCGCTCGACGTCCTGGCCCGAGAGCCGGACGCGGTTGCCGTCGAGCATGGTCGCGCCGAAGGCCAGGGCCTCGGCGGTCGCCCAGTCGATGCCGACGCCGGTCTCCACCGCCTTGGCGCGGTTGTCCATGAAGCGCTGGATCGTGCGGTGCAGGTGGAAGCCGGGGGGCGCCTGGGTGATCTTCTGCGCGATCTCGCGCAGGGTCTCGACCGGCACGCCGGTGCGGCCGCGGCGCGGGTCGTCCACGTCCTCGTGCACGGCCTTGAAGCCGGACCAGCGCCCGTCGAGCCAGTCGGCCTTGTTGGCCTTGTAGGTGCCGGCGACCTCGAGCTCGGCGTCGAGCATCGCCCGGAACTCGGCCTTTCGGGCGTCGTAGGCCTCCTGGCTCAGGGTGCCGTTCTCGATCAGCTTGCGCGCGTAGCTCTCCAGCACCGAGGTGTGCTTGCGGATGCGCTGGTACATCTTCGGCTGGGTGAAGGCCGGCTCGTCGCCCTCGTTGTGGCCGAAGCGGCGGTAGCACAGCATGTCGATCACGACCGGCTTGCCGAACTTCTGGCGGTACTCGACCGCGACCTTGGTGGCGAAGGTCACCGCCTCCGGGTCGTCGCCGTTGCAGTGGAAGATCGGCGCCTCGACCATCTTCGCCACGTCGGACGGGTACGGCGAGGAGCGCGAGAAGCGCGGATCGGTGGTGAAGCCGATCTGGTTGTTGATGATGAAGTGGATCGAGCCGCCGGTGCGGTGGCCCTTCAGGCCCGACAGCCCGAGGCACTCGGCGACCACGCCCTGGCCGGCGAAGGCCGCGTCGCCGTGGATCAGGAGCGGCATCACGCTGGCGCGCACGACGTTCGGCTTGGCGCGCTGGTCCTGCTTGGCGCGGACCTTTCCGAGCACCACGGGATCGACGATCTCGAGGTGCGACGGGTTGGCGGTGAGCGACAGGTGGACGTTGTTGCCGTCGAAGGCGCGGTCGGACGAGGCACCGAGATGGTACTTCACGTCGCCCGAGCCCTCGACCTCGGCCGGCGAGGCCGAGCCGCCCTTGAACTCGTTGAACACCGCACGGAACGGCTTTGCCATCACGTTGGTGAGCACGTTGAGGCGCCCACGGTGGGCCATGCCGAGCACGATCTCGCGCACGCCGAGCGCGCCGCCGCGCTTGATGATCTGCTCGAGCGCCGGGATCATCGCCTCCGAGCCGTCGAGGCCGAAGCGCTTGGTGCCGGTGTACTTGAGGTCGAGGAACTTCTCGAAGCCCTCGGCCTCGATCAGCTTGTTGAGGATCGCGCGGCGCCCTTCGGGGGTGAACGAGATCTCCTTGTCCTTGCCCTCGATGCGCTCCTGCAGCCACGCCTTCTCCTCGGGATCGGAGATGTGCATGAACTCGACGCCGAGGGTCTGGCAGTAGGTCCGCTCCAGGATCGCGACGATCTCGCGGATCGTGGCGAATTCCAGCCCGAGCACGTTGTCGAGGAAGATCGGCCGGTCCCAGTCGGATTCGAGGAAGCCGTAATGCTGCGGATGCAGCTCCTCGTGGTCGCCGCGGGGGGCCAGCCCGAGCGGGTCGAGCTTGGCGTGCAGGTGGCCGCGCATGCGGTACGAGCGGATCAGCATGATCGCGCGAACCGAATCCTTGGTCGCCTGCTCGACCGAGACGCCGGTCTTGCCGGTGACGGCGAGGCCGTCGGCGGGCTTGCCGGGCCTCTGCTCGCCCTTCTCCGCGCCCTTGGCGAGGATCCTCTCGCCGACCGCCTTCTCCAGGGTCGCCCAGTTGCCGTCGAGCGCCGAGACGATCTCGCCGTTGGCCGGCACCGGCCAGTTCGGCTTGGTCCACGAGGCGCCGGCCGCGTTCTTCTCGACCAGGGTCTCGTCCTCGCCGAGCCCCTTGAAGAAGCTCTGCCACTCGGGGTCGACCGAAGCCGGGTTGCGGGCGTAGGCCGCCTGCAATTCCTCGATGTAGGCGGCGTTGCCGCCGTAGAGGAACGAGGTTTCCAGCAGCGCTTCGTTCACGTCCTGGCGTGCCATCGGCGGGTCATCCTGTCCTTCGGGCCCTCCGCCGGTGCGGATGAGCCGCGTCATCGCGCGGGAGGCGCCTCCGCGAGCGGAAGGCGCGGGCCGCGCTGCGATTCCTGTGGGCGCACGAAGCGGGCGCTCCGTCGCCCATCATATGGGCGTCACCGGCTTGCGTGCGCTGCAACACAGCCGCGCGCGGGTCATACGCGCGCGGCTGTCACTCGGTTTCAGCCCTTCAGGACCTCGACCAGCGTCGAGCCGAGGCGCGCCGGCGACGGCGAGACGCGGATGCCCGCGGCCTCCATCGCCGCGATCTTGTCCTCGGCGCCGCCCTTGCCGCCGGAGATGATCGCGCCGGCATGGCCCATGCGGCGGCCCGGAGGCGCGGTGCGGCCGGCGATGAAGCCGACCATCGGCTTCTTGCGGCCGCGCTTGGCCTCGTCGGCCAGGAACTGCGCCGCCTCCTCCTCGGCCGAGCCGCCGATCTCGCCGATCATCACGATCGACGTCGTCTTCTCGTCGGCGAGGAACATCTCGAGCATGTCGATGAACTCGCTGCCCTTTACCGGGTCGCCGCCGATGCCGACCGCGGTGGTCTGGCCGAGGCCGGCGGTCGAGGTCTGGAACACCGCCTCGTAGGTCAGCGTGCCGGAGCGCGAGACGATGCCGACCGAGCCCGGCTTGAAGATGTTGGCCGGCATGATGCCGATCTTCGATTCGCCGGCGGTGACGACGCCGGGGCAGTTCGGCCCGATGAGGCGCGACTTCGAGCCGATCAGCGCACGCTTGACCCGCACCATGTCGAGCACCGGGATGCCTTCCGTGATGCAGACGATCAGCGGCATCTCGGCCGCGATCGCCTCGCAGATCGCGTCGGCCGCGCCCGGCGGCGGCACGTAGACCACGGACGCGGTCGCGCCGGTGGCCTCGCGGGCCTCGCCGACCGTGTCGAAGACCGGCAGGTTGAGGTGCTTGGAGCCGCCTTTGCCGGGCGAGGTGCCGCCGACCATCTTGGTGCCGTAGGCCAGCGCCTGCTCGGAATGGAAGGTCCCGTTCTTGCCGGTGAAGCCCTGGCAGATGACCTTGATGTTCGCGTCGATGAGGATGGACATAACGCTTCAGCCCTTCTTCACGGCGGCGACGATCTTCTGCGCGGCGTCGTCGAGATCGTCGGCCGGGATCACGTTGAGCCCCGAGCCGCTGATGATCGCCTTGCCTTCCTCGACGTTGGTGCCCTCGAGCCGCACGACGAGCGGCACCTCCAGGCCCACCGTCTTCACCGCCGCGATCACGCCGCGGGCGATGACGTCGCACTTCATGATCCCGCCGAAGATGTTGACGAGGATGCCCTTCACCTGCGGGTCGGCGGTGATGATCTTGAAGGCGGCGGTGACCTTCTCCTCGGTCGCGCCGCCGCCGACGTCGAGGAAGTTCGCCGGCTCCTCGCCGTAGAGCTTGATGATGTCGAGCGTCGCCATGGCGAGGCCGGCGCCGTTGACCATGCAGCCGATCGTGCCGTCGAGCGCGATGTAGGCGAGGTCGTACTTCGAGGCCTCGATCTCCTTGGCGTCCTCCTCGGTCTCGTCGCGGAGCGCGACGATGTCGGGGTGGCGATAGAGCGCGTTCGAGTCGAACGAGATCTTGGCGTCGAGGCACTTGAGATGGCCGTCGCCGGTCAGCACCAGCGGGTTGATCTCGAGCATGCTCATGTCCTTGGCCGTGAAGGCCGCATAGAGCTTGGCGGTGAGCTCGCCCGCTTCCTTCGCCTGCGGGCCGGCGAGCCCCAGCGCCTTGGCGACTGCGCGGCCATGATGAGGCATGATGCCGGTGGCCGGGTCGACCGAGAAGGTGACGATCTTCTCGGGGGTGTCGTGGGCCACCGTCTCGATGTCCATGCCGCCCTCGGTCGAGACGACGAAGGCGACCTGCCCGGTCTCGCGGTCGACCAGCATCGACAGGTAGAACTCGGCGGCGATCTGCGCGCCTTCCTCGATGTAGAGCCGGTTGACCTGCTTGCCGGCCTCGCCGGTCTGGATCGTGACCAGCGTCTGGCCGAGCATCTCGCCGGCGAACTGCTTCACCTCGTCGATCGACTTGGTGACGCGCACGCCGCCCTTGGCCCCGGCCGGCGCGCCCTTGAAGGTGCCCTTGCCGCGCCCGCCCGCGTGGATCTGCGACTTCACCACCCAGACCGGGCCGCCGAGCTTGCGCGCGGCGGCTTCCGCCTCCTCGGGCCTGAAGATCGCGACGCCCTTGGAGACGGGCAGGCCGAACTCCTTCAGCACCGCCTTGGCTTGGTATTCATGGATGTTCATGTGCGCTCCGCAGGCGAATAGGGAGTGGCGAATGGCGAATAGCGAGCCGGGGCAGCAGAGAGCACGTGGCTCTGTCTTCGCTAGCCCCTATTCGCTATTCGCCCAATGTTTTTAGGCGAGCGCCGGGTTCACACCCTTGCAGGCCTCGATCAGCGTGTTCACCGCGCCGACCGACTTCTCGAACATCGCCTTCTCGGCCGCGTCGAAGGTCACCTCGAGCACGCGCTCGACGCCGTTCTCGCCGATCACCACGGGCACGCCGACATACATGCCGGAGATGCCGTACTGGCCGTCGAGGTAGGCGGCGCAGGGCAGGACCCGCTTCTTGTCCTTGAGGTAGCTCTCGGCCATCGCGATGGCGGAGGCCGCCGGCGCGTAGAAGGCCGAGCCGGTCTTGAGCAGGTTGACGATCTCGCCGCCGCCCTTGCGGGTCCGCTCGACCATGGCGTCGAGCTTCTCCTGGGTGGTCCAGCCGAGCTTGACCAGGTCGGTCAGCGGCACGCCGGCGACCGTCGAGTAGCGGGTGAGCGGCACCATGTCGTCGCCGTGGCCGCCGAGCACGAAGGCGGTGACGTCCTCGACCGAAACCTTGAACTCCTCGGCCAGGAAGTGGCGGAAGCGGGCCGAGTCGAGCACGCCGGCCATGCCGACGACCTTGTTCGTCGGCAGGCCCGAGAACTTCTGCAGCGCCCAGACCATGGCGTCGAGCGGGTTGGTGATGCAGATCACGAACGCGTCCGGCGCGTTCTCCTTGATGCCGGTGCCGACGGCCTCCATGACCTTCAGGTTGATCCCGATCAGGTCGTCGCGGCTCATGCCGGGCTTGCGCGGCACGCCGGCGGTGACGATCACCACGTCGGCGCCCTTGATCGCCGAATAGTCGCTCGCACCCGAATACTTCGCGTCGAAGCCGTCGACCGGGGCCGATTCGGCGATGTCGAGCGCCTTGCCCTGCGGCACGCCGTCGACGATGTCGAACAGCACGACGTCGCCGAGTTCCTTCAGACCGGCGAGGTGCGCCAGCGTTCCGCCGATCTGGCCGGCGCCGATGAGCGCGATCTTGCTGCGTGCCATGTCCGAGACGTCTCCAGCTTAGCGTGAAAGGGTGAGGCGAGCGCGTCGACGACTCGGGGGTCGAAAGTCCGTCCGAGGCGCCGCCCGACGCGACCGGTTTTCCTGCGCGGCTGTGTGGCCGAAAAGCACCGCCCCATCAACCCGACGCAGATCGCCCAAGCAGGGTTCGGGCCAGGGCGGATGTGCGGCGCACAAAACAAAGCCCTCGAAAAGCTAAGCTTTTCGAGGGCTTTAGGAGGAGATTGCCAATTCGGGATCGGCGCTATGACAACTTTTTGAACCTGTCATTCCGCTCAGAGGATACCCGCGCGCAGCACCCGCTGGATCGCGTGAATCACCGCGCCGAAGCGGGCGTCGACCAGATCGCGCGGCACCTCGGCGTCGTGCTGGATCGCCAGGGGATGGGTGAAGCGGTAGCTCGCATCGAAGATGTAGGCGATGGCGCGCTCGCGGTCGCGCGCCGAGAAGGTGCCGGTGGCCATCCCCTCCTCGATCACCCGCTCGACCAGGCTGCGCAGGCGGACCCGGTGGCGGCGGGCGATCGGCCTGGCGGCGACCGTGGCGTCGAGATGGACCGCGAACAGGTTCGGCTCGTCCTGGAGCGCGTCGCGCTGCAGGGCGGCGAGCGCGGTCAGCAGCCGCTCGATCTTGTCGTCGGCCGGGTCGGGCGCGTCGGCGATGCCGGCCAGGCGGGTCTCGATGTCCCGCAGCCAGCGGCCGGCGACGGCGTCGAGCAGGGCGTCCTTCGAGGGGAAGTAGCGGTAGACGTTGGCGTGCGTCATGCCGGCTTCGGCGGCGACGGCGACGACGGTGACCCGCTTGGGGCCGAGCCGGGCCAGGTGCTCGGTGGCGATCCCGAGCAGCCGCACGTCGGCGGAGATCGGCGCCACCCGGGATCGGGCGGCCGCGGGGGCGCGGGCCGGACGGTCCGCATCGGACGGGGACCGTCCCGTCGCCGTCGCTTTGGCGGCGGGCTCTTCGGAACGCGGCTCGGGATCCGGTTGAAGGAAGGGAAGCGGGAGGCGTGAGGACGAGAGGTGGTAAGGCGAGACGGACCCCCATCTGACCGAAAGAAGCGGGAACACGCTTCCGTTGACGTCGAGCCTCCCTCCGGGAGCCTATCGATCAGACGGTTTAGCGCCTGTCGAATGTCCTATGTTCACTTCTCTTTGAGAAGGCAACAAAATTTCCTTGAAAACCTGTGCGTCAGAAGCGGTTCTTCCATTCTCGCAGTGCAACAAAAACCGTTGCCGGGTCAGCAGCTTCGTCGAGTCCCACCGCCGTCTTCAGTGCCGGCAGGCCGCTTCGCAGGAACGGGTTGGTCGCCCGTTCCGCCGCCATCGTAGAGGGAACCAGGAAACGGCCGGAGGATTTTAGCTCCTCCGCTTCGCGCAGGCGGCCGTGCAGATCCGCGTTGCCGGGCTCTGCTGCGACCGCGAAGCGGGCGTTCGACAGCACGTAATCGTGCCCGCTGTACACCTGTGTCGCATCCGGCAGCGGCAGGAACCGCTCGAGCGACCGCCACAGGGTCTCGGGCGGGCTTTCCATCACCCGGCCGCAGCCGAGGGTGAACAGGGTGTCGCCGGAGAACACGATTCCCGGCTCGGCGAACCAGTAGGTGACGTGGTCGGCACAATGCCCCGGCGTTTCCCACACCTCGGCCGAGAGGTCGCCGACCCGGACGGTGTCGCCCTCCGACACGGTGCGGTCCACGTCGGGGATCGCCGGGCCGGCCTTGGCCGGGGCGGTGACGCGGGCGCCGGTCGCGCGCTTGACCTCCGGGATGCCCGCGATGTGGTCGCCGTGGCGATGGGTGACCAGGATGTCGGTGAGCCGCCAGCCGGTCTGCTTCAGCATCGCCAGGACCGGCGCCGCCTCCGGCACGTCGATCGCCGCGCAGGCGCCGGTGGCGGGGTCGCGGATGAGCACGCCGATGTTGTCGCTGCGGCACAGGAAGGTGCGGATCTCGGGGGCCGTGGCCATGAACGCGTCTCCGGGCTCGCGGCCGGTCCGGCCGTATCGGGCGGGAACGGATGCGGAAACCGGGGGGTTCCCCGGCGCGTCGCCCTGCAAGTCGCCGCCTGCGCCTTGTCGCGGCGGGTGCCCGGCCCCATTGAATCGCCATCGGGCCGGGACGCCGGCCTTCCCCGACGCCGCTCCAGCTCCGACCCATGCGCCTCGACGTCACCGACCTGCGGGCCTTCTACGCCACGCCGCTGGGCGTCACGACGCACCGGATCGTCGCCCGCACCCTGCACGGCTTCCTCGGCTCGGTCTCCGGCCTGCGCGTGCTCGGGCTCGGCTACGCGGTGCCTTATCTGAGCCCGGTCCACTGCATCGCCGAGCGGACGCTGGCCTTCATGCCGGCGACACAAGGGGTGGTGAACTGGCCCGGCGCCGGCCGCTCGTGCTCGGCGCTCGCCGACCCGACGATGATGCCGCTGCCGGATGCGGCGATCGACCGGGTGATCCTGGTGCATGCGCTCGAGGCGGTGGAGAGCCCGACGGAACTGCTCCGGGAGGTCTGGCGCACGCTGACGCCGGGGGGGCGGATGATCCTCGTCGTGCCGAACCGGCGCGGGGTCTGGGCGCGGCGCGACGCGACGCCGTTCGGGCACGGCCAGCCCTACAGCCGCTCGCAGCTGAGCCGGCTGATGCGCGACACGCTGTTCTCGCCGGAGGACTGGGCGGAGACGCTGTACATGCCGCCGCTGCGCTCGCGGGTGATGCTGCAGACCGCCGCCGCCTGGGAGCGGGTCGGGACGGGCCTCTCGCTCCCCTTCGCCGGCCTCCACGTGGTGCACGCCACCAAGCAGCTCTACCGGCCGATCACCGTGCAGCAGGTCCACCGCGCCCGCCGCCTCGCGCCCGCGCGGGTGCTCGTGCCGGCGCCCGCGCCGGGTTAAGCCCGCCGCTCCGCACGCCGACGCCGGCGGCCCGGCCCAACCCCGTCTCGACGGAGATCGCGAAGACACCATGAGCGTCGAAGCGGCCATCCAGCAGTTCCTGCTCGCGCTCTCGAGCCTGTTCTCGATCGTCAACCCGCTCGGCGGGGCGCTGATCTTCGCGCAGGTGACGGCGGGGCACAGCCACGACGACCGGGTCTGGCTCGCCGGCCGGATCGGCGGATACGCGCTGCTGATCATGCTGGCGGCGCTGTGGGCCGGCGCGCCGATCCTCAACTTCTTCGGCGTGTCGCTCGGCGCGCTCCGCATCGCGGGCGGGCTCGTCGTCGGCGCCTCCGCCTGGGGGCTGCTGAACCGGCCCGAGGCCCGCGAGGCGCGCAAGCAGGCCGAGGTCTCCTCGACGACGGGACAAGGAGCGACCCAAGCGGCAGCGCAAGCCGGAAGCCAAGCGGCGGCGCCGACCGCGCCCCGAGCGGCGGCGGCCGCCGCTCCCGCCCAGCCGCCGGCGGATGGGCAGAGATCGGTCGATCCCCTGTCCGAGATCGCGTTCTTCCCGCTGACCCTGCCCTTCACCACCGGCCCGGGCACCATCGCGGTGGCGATCACCCTCGGCTCGAACCGTCCGGCCGTGATGGCCGACCGGCTCGGCTTCTACGTCGGCGTGTCGCTGGCCGCGCTCGGCGTCGCCGCGACGGTGGCGCTGATCTACGCCTCGGCCGACCGGGTGGTGAGCCTGCTCGGGCCGATCGGGGCGCGGGTGCTCGGCCGGCTGTTCGCGTTCCTGCTGCTCTGCGTCGGCACCCAGATCACCATCAACGGGGTGATCGACGTGTTCGGGCCGCTGCTCGCCGCGCGCTGAGACGTCCGCGTCACCGCGCGGCCTCGGCCCGCGCCAAACCCTCGATCCGGTCGAGCCAGCGCTCCAGGCGGGCCCGGTTGCCGCCGGCATCGAGCAACCCGATTTGCGGGCGGGCGTACAGGGCCAGGGTCGATCGGCCCTCGCCGGCGCCGAGAATCGCGACGGCGACCGTGTCGGGCAGCCGCAGCCATTCCGAGCGGACGACGTAGCGGTCCTCCTCAGCCCAGCGGGCCTGGAAGGCCAGCTCGGTGCGCGGCTCCTCGGCCGCCACCGCGGCGACGATGGCGCGCAGCCGCTCGCCCGGCACCGGCAGCACCGGCGGCACGCGATCCGAGACCGCGCGGCACTGGCCGGGCGGGCAGGCGAGCGCGTCGCCCGCGCTTCGCGAGACGGTCGGCAGGTCCACCGCGCCGCGGTCGGGCGCGCCGAACAGCAGCCACACGTCCTCGATGCCCCCGGGCTCCGGCCCGCGCGCCACCAGCACGGCGCCGGCGAGCGCGAGCCCGCCCAGAGCCAGCGCCATGCCCGCCCTCCCCCACCGCACGCCGATCCTCCGCGCCTTCTACCCGTCCGAACACCGGACATGCGAAAGCGGCCCCCTCTCGGAGGCCGCCCGCCCGTCGTCCGCATCGATCAGATCAGATCACGGGCGCCGAGAACAGCGCGCCGTACATCGCCGCATGGCCGACGTAGTAGAGCGTGAGGAAGCCGGTTAGCGCCACCGCGTAGTAGGCCGGGGCCAGCGCCACGTCGCGGCGGCGGACGGCGCTGCGGGCGTCGTCGGCGGCGATGCCGATCAGCACCACGATGATCCCGGAATGGCCGATCGCATCGACCTTGCCGAACTCGAACACGGCGGAGACGAAGATCGCGGCCAGGATGATCGCGGCGGTGCGGCGCACCAGGGGCGTCCAGATCAGGGCGAAGGCCAGGGTGAACTCGACGACGCCGGCGGCCTTCATGAACAGCTCGGGCGAGGCGCCGAAGGTCATCTCGGGCTTGGCGGCCAGGAGCGGCGCGGTCCATTCCGGGTAGGCCCACTTCTCGACCGAGGCCCACATCAGGGTGACGGCGGCGGCGGCGCGGACCACGTCGATGGGGCGGATGCCGTAGAGGGTGCGGTCCAGGCCGGTGAGGATCAGGTAGGCGGCGACGCCGAGGAAGACCGGGTAGTCGGCCAGATGGAACGCGCCGTAGCTCCAGGTCGCGTAGCCGAACAGCACGACGATGCCGGCACCGGCCAGCGGCAGGGTGCGGTGCCAGATCAGGCAGGCCGCAAGCGCGAGCTGGAACCACGGGATCCAGGCCGCGTCGGTCTTGAGCTCGGGGGTGAGGATGATGCCGCCGAGCGTCCAGAGCGAGACGAAGAAGAAGCCCAGCGTCGCCCGCACCAGCAATTCGGTGTCGGTGCGCAGCCGCGCGGTGACCCGGTCCAGGGCGTTGAGCAGGGCGGTGCCGAGCGGGGTGCCCTCGGCGAGGCACCCGAACATCAGGCACAGGACCGACAGGCCGACGAGCCACTCGAAGTCGAGGCAGAGCACCTGCTCGAGGCCGCGGGGCTGGCCGGCGACGTCGTAGGCGCAGAACCACTTCACATGGGCGCTGGCCTCGCTGCTGGCGAGCAGGGTTGCGGGAAGGGCCAGGGCGCCGGCAAGAAACGGAGAAGAGCAACGCCACTCAAAGGTCCGCATCGAAGCCTCGTCAAAACGGGTCAGAACAGTGCTTACCGATGCATTTAGAACTAAGCCGCCGGATTTTGCCAAGGGTTTGTTAACGTCCGTGTCGAAAAGGTTAACGCTGTGGGTGCCGGGTAGAATCGGCTGAAAGCGAATCCCGTCTAGGGCGCCGTGCCGGGCAACGCGCCATTCAGCATGGACGCGGATTCCCAGCTCTTCGGACGGCCGCGCAAGACTTCGCTCAGTGTTGGCCGGCGATCCTCGCGCGGCCGGAACCCGACATCGCCGGCCGGACCAAGCGTGGGGGGATTGCGGATGATCGGCTTGGCAAGTCTCGCGAGCCTCGGTGCCGGGATCGGGCTGGCCGGCTTCGCGCCGCGTGCGGGCCTGCGCGCCGCCACCTTCGAATCCTGCGGCGGCGTGCTTCTGGTGACCGGCCTCGCCCTGCTCGGCGCTGGGCTGCCGCTGTTCCGCTAGGGCATTCCCCAGCCAGGTGGATCGAGGGGCGCGCGACGATGCTGCCGGCGACGCCGCCGCGGACGCATCGGAGGCCGCGCCCGCCGTCCGGCCCGGTTACGGCTTCGGCGCGTCGCCGGTCAGGTCCGCGAGGGCGCGGTCGTTCCCGGCCGGCGCGGTGAGCGTCTGCAGGAAGGCCAGCAGGTCGGCCTTCTCCGCGCTCGTGAGGTTCAGCGGGCGGATCTCCGGCGAGCGGCTCGGGCGTGCGATGCCGCCGCGGTCGTAGAGATCGATCACCGCCTCCAGCGTCGCGATCGATCCGTCGTGCATGTAGGCGCCGCGGCCGGCGACCTCGCGCAGCCCGGGGGTCTTGAAGGCGTAGCGCAGGGCCTCCGAGCTCGGCACGAAGCGCCCGCGTCCGAGATCCGCGCCGGTCGCCGTGCCGATGTCGTGGAACGAGCCGTCGGTGAAGGCCCAGCCGCCATGGCAGGCGGCGCAGTTCGCGCGGCCGTTGAACAGGTCGAAGCCGCGCTTGGCGGCGACCGGGATCGCCGTCTCGTCGCCCGCGATCCAGCGGTCGAACGGGCTCACGCCGGACACGATCAGGCGCTGGAAGGTGGCGAGCGCCGCCTCGATCCGGTCCTTGGTGACGCCGGGATCGGCGAAGGCCTCGGCGAAGGCGGCGGCATAGGCGGCATCCGCCGACAGGCGCGCCACCGCGTCGTCGGCGGGCAGGCCCATGTTGCCGGGCGCGCTGATCGGGACGAAGGCGACGCTCTCGAGGTCGCGGAACTTGCCGTCCCAGCCGAGGCGGCCCTCTTGCCAGGCGATGTTGAGCAGGCTCGGCGTCCGCAGGTCCATGTCGGAATCGTTGCGGGCCGGCGCGCGCTTGCGCCCGTCCGCCCAGGCGAGGTCGGGCAGGTGGCAGGTCACGCAGGCCCGGTCGCGGTCGGCCGACAGGATCGGATCGAAGAACAGCTTCCGGCCGAGTTCCGCCTTAGCCTGGGCGTAGGGATTGGTCTCCGGGAACGGGATCGCGGAAGGCGGGGCATAGGCCTCGCGCAAGGCGGCCCGCTGCGCCGCCGGTCCGCTCGTGGCCGGACCGCAAACCGCACCGAGCATCACAATTGCGGCGATACCGCCGCCGAGCTTCCATCGCATCGCAGAGCTCCCAAGGGGAGGGTCTACGATGCGATGTCTTGCAGATCCGTAAAGCCTTCGTTTCGATTATGGTCCTGCCCGAGAATTATATTCCCGAAACCTCAACGATAACTTGAACCTCAGCGAACATGCCGCGACGTCATGCACCCTCCCCGATCCGGGGCGGCGATCAGCGGGCGTCGAGGGCGGCGCGGGTGCGGGCGTCGGTGCCGACGTCGCCGGCGTCGTCCATGCCGAGGCTCTCGATCAGCCGCCCGCGCGCGCGGCTGACCCGGCTCTTGATCGTGCCGACGGCGACCCCGCAGATCTCGGCCGCCTCCTCGTAGGTGAAGCTCTGCGCGCCGACAAGGACCAGCGCCTCGCGCTGGGCCAGCGGCAGCAGGTTCAGCGCGCTCTGGAACGCGCGCATCTCCACGCGGACCTCCTGCTCGGGCAGGCTGGTCAGCCGCCCGGCATGGCCGCCGTCGGCATCCTCGATCTCGCGCTTGCGCTTGCGCTGCTCGGAATAGAACAGGTTGCGCAGGATCGTGAACAGCCACGCCGTGAGGTTGGTGCCGCGGCGGAAGCTCTCGGCCTTGGTCCAGGCCCGCATCAGCGTGTCCTGCACGAGGTCGTCGGTGCGGTCGAAATCGTAGGTCAGCGAGAAGGCGAAGGCGCGCAGCGCCGGGATCGCGCCGAGCAGGAGGTCGCGCATCTCGGCGTCGGCGCCGGCGGGCGTTCCGACGGGGGCACAGGCCTGGATCATCGCGCGGACTCCTTTTCCGACCGGGCGGCGAATTCCGCGACGAGCGCCTCGAACCGCTCGGGGATCGGCTGGGCGAGCAGGCCCGCGTAGAGCACCCGCAGGCTGCGCCCGATCCGGCGCCGCGTCTCCGGATCGAGCCGCCGGTCGCCGCCGCGCGGCCGCCGCTCGGGCGTCGGCACGGCATCGCCGGCCACGCGCCCGATCGCGTCGTCGGCACCGCGTTCGTCGGAGATGTCGTGCATCGTCGGCCGTCCTGGCAAAGCGGGGCGACGCCTCGCGACCCGACCGCCTGCGAACGACCGGGCGCGGCCCTCAGGCCTCCGGTGCGTCGCGGACGCCAGGTCCGTCGCCGTGGCTACGGGTGCTAGGGCCGGGCGGTTTAATCAAGTCTGAAAAAGACATTCACCTAGAATTCATCACCATAGGCCGCGACATCATCTTATGGTCAAGCTGGCGACTTTGTCAATTTGTATGTTTTTCGCAACCTTGATACATCTGGTTACATTCCAATGTTCGAAACCTGACGGTCTGGACTTCGGGCGGCGGCAGCCGGCGGCGCGCCGCGGCGTCCCGGCCGAGGGCGCGGATGCATCGTCGAAGCTCAGCGCGGCCCCTCTCCCGCTGGGGAGAGGGGGACCGCGTCCTCTTCGGCTCGCGAGAACGATGGGCGCCGTCCGTCAGAGCGCGATCGGAACGCTGACGGAGCCGTAGGCGGTGACGACGAGGCCGCAGACGAAGGCGCCGATCATCGCGTCGTCGAACAGCGTCATGGTCTCGATCCCGGTCCGCTTCCCGCTCAGCAACGGCTGCCGCCGCTGGTCTAGCCGTACTGCCTCACCGGCCGGGTCTGCCGGTTGGCGTCGCCCTCGCTCGCCGAGCTCGGCACGCACCCGCCGGTGCGCGGCGTGCCGTCGCCGCCGATCCCGACCGAACCCGTGGTCAGGTCGTCAGAGGGGGACGGCGGCGCGAAGCGGTCGACGGGGGCCTCGTAGCTGAACGCGCGCGCGGGCGAGACGGGGGCGGAAACGCCGATGACGAGAGCGGCCGCGACGGCAACGAAACGCAACGTCATGAGGATAGAAGACGCCTTCCAGCAATACAGGCCGCCGGTTCGGCACGGTCTGATCTTGCGTCAAGCTTATATGGATCGCCCCTGACCCTCACGACGTGATGGGCTCCACGCGGCACGGCGGATGAAACGCTGGGCCGGATCGGGACGATCGCGTCACGACGATCCGGCGGGTGGCTTCGGGAGGGCGGATCCGGGCTTCGCGGGCTTGCCGGATCCGGCCTCCCTTCGATCGCGCGAGAACCGTGTCAGGGCTTGAAGTAGGGCCGTGCGACGACCGGCGACGCATCGCCGGGCCGGACGCGCGCGGCGTGCACGACGCGGCGGGCGCTCCGGGCGGGCCGCACCGCGCGCGGTGCCGCGAACCGGTCGTCGCGCATCTCGCCGAGGTAGTCCGAGCCGCCCGCCCCGAAGACGCCGCCCTGCACCACGCCGGCCGAGGGCGGGCGGCCCATGAAGAATTCCTCGGCCCCGCCGGCGAGCGCCGGCGCTGCGGCGAGGAGAAGGGCGACGGCGGAGAGGAAGGAGCGCATGCACGCAGTTTAGGGCCGCGCGCCTCCACGCCGCGTTAACGATGTCGCGAGAGCGGACGGACCGGCATCGCGCGGGGCGGCGGCGATCACGCGGCGGGGCTCAGGTCGCAGATGCGGACCTGCGCGCGCTCGGCCCCGCGCCAGCGGTCGCAGGCGAGCGTGCCGGCGACGTGGAACTCCGAGCCGATGCCCGCCAGGATCGCCTGCCCGAGCGGCGATTGCGCGCTGCGGAAGCTGATCGCGCCGACCGCCTGCCCGTCGCGGCTGCGCAGGCGCGCACGGACATGGCCGTGGCCGACGAGGCCGGCATCGACGATGCGGTGGCGCGGCAGGGCGAAGACCGGCTCCGGCGCCCCCTGCCCGAACGGGCCGGCGCGCTGGATCAGGCGGACGGTCTCGGCCGTGGCGCCGCCGGCGCTGACCGTGCCGTCGACGAGCAGCGCCTCGACCGCGCGCGCCTGCGCCACCGCGTCCGCCAGGTCCGCGGCGAGGAAGGCGGCAAAGCGCGTCAGGTCGGGGCCGGCGAGAGTCACGCCCGCGGCCATGGCGTGGCCGCCGCCCTTCGTCGCGAGACCCGCCGCGACGGCGGCGCGGACGGCGTGGCCGAGGTCGGCGCCGGCGATCGAGCGCCCCGAGCCGGTGGCCGTCCCGTCCGGCCGCAGGGCGAAGGCGAAGGCCGGCCGGCCGAAGCGCTCCTTGAGCCGCGCCGCGATCAGCCCGACGATGCCCGGATGCCATTCGGCGCTGCCCGCGACCAGCACCGGGCGATCGGGGTCGCGGCCGAGGGCGTGGTCCATCTCGGCCTCGGCCTCCGCCACGGCCTGCGCCTCGATCGCCTGGCGCTCGCGATTCAGGCGGTCGAGCTCGACCGCGATGCGGGCGGCCTCGGCGGGGTCGTCGGTGGTGAGCAGGCGCGCGCCCAGACCCGCGTCGCCGATGCGCCCGCCGGCGTTGATGCGGGGGCCGAGGAGATAGCCGAGGTGCCACGCCTCCGGCGGCCCGTCGAGGGCGGCGGCATCGAGGAGCGCCGCGAGGCCGTGGCGGCCGCGGGCGCGCATCACGGTCAGCCCCTGGACCACGAAGGCGCGGTTGAGGCCGGTCAGCGGCACCACGTCGGCGACGGTGGCCAGCGCCACCAGGTCGAGGGCGTCGGTCAGCGACGGCTCGGGGCGCGCGGCGAAGGCCCCCTCCGCCCGCAGCGTCCGGGCCAGGGCCACCAGCGTCAGGAACACGACGCCCGCGGCGCAGAGATGGCCGAGGCCCGACAGGTCGTCGAGGCGGTTCGGGTTCACCAGCGCGCGCACCGGCGGCAGCAGCTCGGGGGCGCCGTGGTGGTCGAGGACGAGCACGTCGAGGCCGATCCGCGCCGCCTCCGCCAGGGGCCCGTGCCCGCTGGTGCCGCAATCGACGCAGACCAGCAGGGTCGCCCCCTCCCCCGCCAGCGCGGCGACCGCGGCGGTGTTCGGGCCGTAGCCCTCGGTGATCCGGTCGGGGATGTGGATGCGGGTCGGCACGCCGAGCGCGCGCAGGTATCCGGCCAGCAGGGCCGCGCTCGCGGCGCCGTCGACGTCGTAATCGCCGAACACCGCGACGCTCTCGCCCTGCCGCACCGCCCGCGCGAGGCGATCGGCGGCGGCTTCCATGTCGACGAGGCAGGCGGGGTCGGGCATCAGGTCGCGCAGGCGCGGGCGCAGGTAGGCCTCCGACCCGTCCGGCCGGACGCCGCGCCCGGCAAGCACGCGGGCCAGCAGCTCCGGCAGGCCATGGGCCTGGACCATGGTGGCGGCGTAGGCCTGCGCGGCCGGGTCGGCGCAGCGCTCCCACCACGGCCGCCCGAGGATGGACCGGGTGACGCCGAGGAAGGCGCGGGACTCTGGAAGCAGGGCTGACACGGGGCGCACCATAGACCGCAACGGCGGCCAAATCCCGGTCCGCGTGCGGGCGTCGGCGCTACTCGTCGGCCTCCATCCCGGCCAGGGGCACGGCCAGCTCGCACAGCACGCCGTCGGGCGGGTAGGTCAGGCGGACCTCGCCGCCGATCGCCCCGGCGAGGCCGCGCTCGATCAGGCGGCTGCCGAACCCCATCCGGGTCGGGTGCGCGACCCGCGGCCCACCGCTCTCGGCCCAGCGCAGCCGGACCATCGGCTCGCGGCCCTCCGGGTCGATCGACCAGTCCACCACCACGAAGCCCGCGGGCGTCGAGAGGGCGCCGTACTTGGCGGCGTTCGTCGCCAGCTCGTGGATCATCAGCGACAGCGACAGGGCGGCCTTGGAGCCGACCTGAACGTGCGGCCCGAACAGCCGCAGGCGGCCCGCCTGGGCATCGTCGTGGATCGTCAGCGCTCCGTGGACGACCTTCTCCAGGCTGGCGCTCTCGCGGGTGCCGTCGAGCAGGATGTCGTGGGCCTTGCCGAGCGCGATCAGCCGGTTGGCGAGGGCGTCGCGGGCGGCTTCGAGGTCGGTGGCGTTGCGCATGGTCTGCATCGCGATGGCCTGCACCATCGCCAGCGTGTTCTTCATGCGGTGGCTGAGCTCGCGGTTGAGCACCGCCTGCTGCTCCTCGGCCCGCAGGCGGCCGATGCCGACCTGGACCCGGTCCGCGACGTTGCGGGCGAAGGCGATCTCCTCCGGCAGCCAGTCGCGCGGCGCGGCGGCGTGGACGAAGAACAGCCCCACCGTGCGCCCGCGCTCCCGCACCGGCACGTCGAGCATCGCGCCGATGGCGAGCGCCGCGAACGGAGCCGCGAACGCGGCGGTGCGCGGATCGTCCGCGACCGCGCGGACGACGAGGGCGTCGCCGCGCTCGATCGAGGCGCCCAGCCGGCCGAAATCGGCGAAGCGATGGGTCCCGGCGAGGCTGCCGGCGCCGGACGCGGTCCAGTCCTCGAGGACGGTGACCTGCGCCCCGCTGGCGTCGATCTCGCCGTAGCCGGCCCGGCTCGCATCGAGCGTCCGCCCGACGATCTCCGCCGCCTTGGCGGTCATCGCCGCCACCGAGGCCACGTCGCGCAGGTGGTCGCCGAGCTCGATCAGGGCCGCCCGGCGGATCGAGGCGGCGCGGGTCAGGCGCTCCTCCGCCCGCAGGCGGACCAGCTGGCGCCGCTCGCGCATCAGGATCATGATCTGCCGCGCGAGCCGCCGCAGCGCGTCCGCCTGCTCCTCGGTGAGGCCGTCGGGCCGGGGCACGTTGTCGATCACGCAGAGGCTGCCCAGCGCCCTGCCGCTCGTCGTGCGCAGCGGCGCCCCGGCATAGAAGCGAATCCGCGGATCGCCGGTCACCAGCGGGTTGTCGCGGGTGCGCGGGTCCAGCGTCAGGTCGGGGATGACGAGGAGATCGGGCTCGCCGAGCGCGTACTTGCAGACCGACGCGTTCAAGTCGGTCTCGCAGCGCGGGAAGCCGACGCGGGCCTTGAACCACTGCCGGTCGGCGGCGACGAGGCTGACCAGGGCCACGGGGGCGAGGCAGATCGTGCGGGCGATCTGCACCGCGTCGTCGAAGGCTTCCTCGGGTGCCGTGTCGAGGACGGCGAACGCTTCCAACTCGGCCAGTCGATCGGGATCGGAAGTCTCGGGCGACATGCCAGCCCCGGGTTGGAGATCCATCGCGCCGGATCGGCGGTCGGCGTTGCGCGTTGTAGGGCCCCGCTCGACGTCTGTCATGCCTGGAGCATCGTCCGTGATCCAGGGATCACGGACGATGCTCCATCGCGCTGAGAGCGCGCGTTTTCTTCACGCGAGCCGGGATCCGCCTCGCTTGAAGACGCTCCGGCGCCATTCCCGCGGGCCGCAGCCGAGGACGCGGGGGCTGCGCGACGCAAAAAGGGCGGGCATCGCTGCCCGCCCTTCGACCCCGACCCCGGGAAGCCCGGATCAGAGGTTCTTGAGGATCTGGTCGACGACCTTCTTGGCGTCGCCGAACAGCATCATCGTGTTGTCGCGGAAGAACACCTCGTTCTCGACGCCGGCGTAGCCCGAGCCCATGCCGCGCTTGATGAACAGAACGGTCTTGGCCCGCTCCACGTCGAGGATCGGCATGCCGTAGATCGGCGAGGTCTTGTCGGTCTTGGCGGCCGGGTTGGTGACGTCGTTGGCGCCGATCACGAAGGCCACGTCGGCCTGCGGGAACTCGCCGTTGATGTCCTCCAGCTCGAACACCTCGTCGTAGGGGACGTTGGCTTCGGCGAGCAGCACGTTCATGTGACCGGGCATGCGGCCGGCGACGGGATGGATGGCGTACTTCACGTCGACGCCCTCCTTCTTGAGCAGGTCGGCCATCTCGCGGAGCGAGTGCTGGGCCTGCGCCACCGCCATGCCGTAGCCCGGCACGATGATGACCCGCTCGGCGTTCTTCATGATGTAGGCCGCGTCGTCCGACGAGCCCTGCTTGACCGGCCGGGTCTCGACCTCGCCGCCGCCGGCCGCAGCCGCGTCGCCGCCGAAGCCGCCTAGGATCACCGAGATGAACGAGCGGTTCATCGCGTGGCACATGATGTAGGACAGGATCGCGCCCGAGGAGCCGACCAGCGCGCCGGTGATGATCAGCGCGAGGTTGCCGAGCGTGAAGCCGATGCCGGCCGCGGCCCAGCCCGAGTACGAGTTCAGCATCGAGACGACGACGGGCATGTCGGCGCCGCCGATCGGGATGATGAGCAGGCCGCCGAGCGCGAACGACAGCAGCACGATCAGCCAGAACACGACCTTGCTCTCGCCGCCGATGAACACCGCGATCAGCACGACCAGCGCCACCGCGAGGCCGATGTTGATGAGGTGGCGGCTCGGCAGCATGATCGGCTTGCCGGACATGCGTCCGTCGAGCTTGGCGAAGGCGATGACCGAGCCGGTGAAGGTGATCGCGCCGATCGCCGCGCCGAGCGCCATCTCGAACAGCGACTCCTTGTGGATGTGGCCGTTCTCGAGGATGCCCACCGCCTGCGGCGCGTAGAGGGTCGCCGCCGCGCCCGCGACGGCGGCGAGGCCGACGAGCGAGTGGAAGGCCGCCACGAGCTGCGGCATCGCCGTCATCGGCACGCGCTTGGCGATGACCGCACCCGCGCCGCCGCCGATGGCGAGCCCGAGGAAGACGAGGAGCCAGGCGGCCGCGCCGGCCGGCGGATGGCCGACCAGGGTGGTGAGCACGGCGAGCGCCATGCCGATCATGCCGTAGAGGTTGCCCTGCCGCGACGTCGTCGGGTGCGAGAGCCCCCGCAGCGCCATGATGAACAGGACGCCAGAGACGATGTAGAGAAGGGCGGAGACGTTCTGGGACATGTCTCAGGCCTTCTTCTTGTACATGGCGAGCATGCGCTGGGTCACCAGGAAGCCGCCGAAGATGTTCACGCTCGCCAGCACGATGCCGATGAACCCGAAGGCGCGGGCCCAGCCGGTGCCCTTCTCGATCAGGGGCACGCCGGCGGCCAGGATCGCGCCGACGATGATCACCGACGAGATCGCGTTGGTGACTGACATCAGCGGCGTGTGCAGCGCCGGGGTCACCGACCACACCACGTAGTAGCCGACGAAGATCGCGAGCACGAAGATCGCGAGCTGGAACACGGTGGCGTCGACCGCGCCGTGGGTCACGGCGCTGAGACCGTGGCTGACGCCGTCGGCGATGGCCTGGGCCTGGTCGGCGGCGTTGCGCGCGGCGGCGGCGGCCGAGCGCGCGGTGTCGGCGAGGACGCGGGTCTGGTCGACCGCCTGATCGGGGGGGATGTTGGCCATCGTTATGCTCCTCGCGACCGGCCTACGCCGCGCCCGTTGCCTGTGTGCTGGGTGACTGCGACACCCCGGTCTTCGACAGCCCGACCGAGGCCTGCTCGGATTGCGGCGCGTCCTGCGGGCGGTCGGCGACCGCCGCGTCGGCCTTCGGCTGGAAGGACGGGTGCACGACGGCGCCGTCGTGGGTCAGGTTCGTGGCCTTGACGAGCTCGTCGTCCCACTTGATCGCCAGAGCCTTCGACTCCTTGTCGACCAGGGTCTCGACGAAGGCGTAGAGGTTGCGCGCGTAGAGCGCCGAGGCGCTCGCCGCGAGGCGGCCGGCGACATTGAGGTGGCCGACGATCTTCACGCCGCGATCGTTGACCACGACCTCGCCGGGCTTAGCGCCCTCGACGTTGCCGCCGCGCTCGACCGCGAGGTCGACCAGCACCGAGCCGGGCTTCATCGAGGCGACCATCGCCGCCGAGACGAGCTTCGGCGCCGGGCGCCCGGGGATCAGCGCCGTGGTGATGACGATGTCCTGCTTGGCGATGTGGGTCGCGACCAGCTCGGCCTGTTTCTTCTGGTACTCGGCCGACATCTCCTTGGCGTAGCCGCCCTTGGTCTCGGCCTGCTTGAACTCGTCGTCCTCGACGGCGACGAACTTCGCGCCGAGCGACTCGACCTGCTCCTTGGTGGCGGGGCGCACGTCGGTGGCGGTGACGACCGCGCCCATGCGGCGCGCCGTGGCGATCGCCTGGAGCCCGGCGACGCCGACGCCCATCACGAACACGCGGGCGGCGGGCACGGTGCCGGCCGCCGTCATCATCATCGGCATGGCGCGGCCGTACTCGGAGGCACCGTCGACCACCGAACGGTAGCCGGCGAGGTTGGCCTGGCTCGAGAGCACGTCCATCACCTGCGCACGGGTGATGCGCGGCATCAGCTCCATGGCGAAGCCGTCGACGCCGGCCTCGGCCATCGCCTGCAGCTCGGCCTCGCGGCCGTAGGGGTCCATGATCGCGACGACCACGGCGCCCCGCTTCAGGAGCTTCAGCTCCTCGGCGGCGGGGCGGCGGACCTTGAGGATCAGGTCGGCGTCGCGGGCGGCCTCCTCGGCCGAGGCCGCGACCGAGGCGCCGACGGCCTCGTACTCGGAATCCGGCATGCCGGCCTTCAGCCCAGCGCCCGACTGCACGGTCACGTCCGCGCCGAGCGCCAGGAACTTCTTGACCGTCTCGGGCACCGCCGCGACCCGCGGTTCCGCGGAATCGGTCTCCGACAGGACAGCGATGCGCATTCAGGATTTCCCCTCGATGGACCGCTCCCGAATGCGCGAAATGGAACGGCTTTTCGAGGCGGGTTGAACGGACGGACTGACGGAAGCGTTACGATTGTAATGGCAGGCCCGGGCGCGGGGCGCGGACCGTCCCGGCCTCAGGGAGAGGACGAGCGTTCAGGCGAAGGCGAGGTAGAGCGCCATCAGGATGGCCACGACGCAAGGCGCGCGCCAGCCGATGTTCGGAGCGAAGGCGCCGAGCGCGCCGGCCGCACTCGACAGGACGACGCCGAGGATCGCCGTGAGCCAAGCCTCGCGGATGCCGCCGACCGCCAGCGCGAGCACCCAGCAGATCACCACCCCGGTGGCGATCTCGACGAAGCGGACGAATCCCCGATAGGTCTGCTCGTGCGTCTTCGCGTCCATCGCGGGGCTGTAGGCCACCCCGGAAACGCCCTTCGTATCGGCCATCGTGCGCTCGTCCTCGACGCTACCACTCTCGATGGGTGCGGGTTTAGCCCAAGCTTATTGCTGCCGCAATCGGCCGCAACCGGCATCGCACGGCTTCGCTTGGGCCTCAATTCACTTGCGCACAAAACACCCGCCGAACACGCGATCGTGAGCAGGCGAAGACCGCCTCCGCGGCCCGCCGCCCCGGTCAGGCCGGCAGGGCCAGCCCCACCGCGCCGAGCGCCTCGGCCTGCCGCGCGGCGAGGGCGTCGAGGCTGAAGCGCTCGATCTCGGCCTCGAACAGGCGGTGGTAGTTCAGTTCGGACTTGAGGTGCAGGAACACCGCGCCCAGGCCGACGGCGGCCCGGTCCATGAACACGAATTCCTGCGGCACCGTCACCGGGCCCCGCGCCTTGAGGGCTTGGTGCACCTCGAAGGCCTGGCGCCGGCCGTATTCGCCCGGCTTCACCCCGTCGGCGACGGTGCGGGTGCGGTCCTCCAGCAGCGGCCCGTAGATGAACCGCGCCCAGATGTTGAGGATCTCGATCTTCTCCTTGTCGAGGTCCTTGAAGCCCCAGACCTCGTAGGCGTGGACGATCCGGGCCATGTCGTCGGTGAGGAGGCCGCGGTAGAGGTCGACCACGCCGCCGACGAAGCGCGGATGGAAGATCCGCACGCAGCCGTAATCGAGCAGGTTGATGCCCTGCGGCTCCCGGTCCCCCGCGCCGCCCTCCGAGAACACGGTGTAGTTGCCGAGATGCGGGTCGCCATGGATCACCGCGGCGCGGCTGAACGGGTGCCACCACGCCTTGAACATCGCCTGGGCGATGCGGTTGCGGATCTCGACCGGCGACTCGGTGAAGCTCAGGATGCGCTCGCCGTCGAGCCAGCCGAGCGTGAGCAGGCGCTTGGTCGAAAGGTCCTCGTGGATCGCCGGCACGCGCACCTGCGCGATGTCCTTGAGCACGGCGCCGTAGAGCGCGCCGTGCTTGGCCTCGCGGGCGTAGTCGAGCTCCTCGCGCACCCGGGCGCCGATCTCCTTGGCGATCTCGCGGGTGTCGAGCCAGGAATTCATCCGCCGGTGCAGGGCGAAGGCGACCTCGAGCTGCTTCAGGTCGGCTTCCACGGCCGACTGCATGTCCGGGTACTGCAGCTTGCAGGCGAGCGCCGTGCCGTCGAGCGCGGTGGCGCGATGGACCTGGCCGAGCGAGGCGGCGGCGGCGGGCTTCAGGTCGAAGCGCTCGAACCGCGCCTGCCAGCCGACGCCGAGCTCGGCCTGCATCCGGCGCTTGACGAAGGCCGCGCCCATCGGCGGCGCATCCGATTGCAGCTTCTGCAGCTCGGCCGCGTATTCGGGCGGCAGCAGGTCGGGCACGGTGGCGAGCAGCTGCGCCACCTTCATGATCGGGCCCTTGAGGCCGCCGAGCGCCTGGGCGAGCGCCGCCGCGTTGGTGGTGCCCTCCTTGCCGAACAGGCGTGCGCCCGCCATCCGCGCGGCGACGCCGCCGACATTGGCGCCGACGCGGGCGTAGCGGCTGGCGCGGGCGGAAAAGCGGTTGGCTTCCGGATCGGTCTCTGACATCGGCTGGGTCTGCACCTCTCCCCGACCGCGGAGCGCGATCCGACCGTGTCGGACCGGGCGCTCCGGATCTTGCTTCGACGTGCTTGCCCTCGACGAACCGGACGCCGGACCCTCGGGACGCGCACGACGGACCGGCGCGTCCGGACGCGTCCGCGGATCGCGGCATCCGGGAACGATCGTTCCGTGAGGCTGCAGATAAGCTCTTCGTCGCCTCCCGCCAGGGCGCTGGGTCCCTGGGTCGCGGCACCCTCCGCCGGCTGTCGCCGCGCCGGCCCGCCGGGCCGGCAGGGCGCTCCTCCACGGCGCGAATGTTGCCGCCCGGCCACAATCCCGAGCGATCGGGATTTCCATTCGTTTCCAGCTTGAGTCACGGAAACGTGAGGCTCATACGTTACTGAGTTCAAGAACGATGCGCATCGACAAGACATCGTGAATGCCCGAAGGAATGCGTCGATCGCATTCTTCGGAAAGAACACGCACTTTCGGGTGCCGCCATCGGCCGTAGTTCTTCACTCGAATACGGTGACATTCATGCCCTTGACCTTTCGTCCGCGCGCGCTCGGCGTCGCAGGCCTGACCTATGCCCTGTGCGCGACGGTTTCCCCGGCGGCTCTGGCGCAGTCGGCCGGCTACCAGGATCCCGGTCGCGTCGGCGACCCGGCAAGCTGGCGCACCCCGGAATACCTCGCCGATTACGGCAAGGCCTCGATGAACGCCGACCAAGCCTATGCCCGCGGCATCACCGGCAGGGGCGTCCTGGTCGGCTCGGTGGATTCGGGGTTCCTCGGGACGCATCCGGAATTCGCCGGCCGCGCTCGGGCGATCACCAACACCGGCAGCTATTCCTCGAGCAGCTTCCGCTACGACAGCGGCACGACGCGCTCGGACTTCTTCACCGCCGGCCAGCCCTATTCGGTGCCCGGCACCTGGGTGCGCGGCGTCAACGACGACCACGGCACCCACGTCGACGGCACCATCGTCGCCAACCGCGACGGCACCGGCACCCACGGCGTCGCCTTCGGCGCCCAGCTGATCGCGACCAACACCAACGGCACCGACTCGTCGATCTACGGCCCGAACGCGGACTACGCCTACTTCAAGGGCGCCTACGGCAACCTCGTCGCGCAGGGCGCACGGCTGATCAACAGCAGTTGGGGCAGCCCGCCGCCGCGCGACAACTACAACACGCTGGCCGGCCTCACGGCCGCCTACGCCCCCTTCACGCGCCAGCTCAGCTGGCTCAACGCCATCGCGGATGCGGGCCGCGCCGGCGTGATCCAGGTCGTCGCCGCCGGCAACGCCGGGGTCAACAACCCGACCATCCGCGCGGCGCTGCCCTACTTCCAGCCGGACCTCGAGAAGGACTGGATCGCCGCGTCGGGCCTGAATGCCGCCGACCAGACCCAGTTCAACCGCTGCGGCGTCGCCAAGTACTGGTGCATCGCCGCGCCCGGCCGCAGCATCACCTCGACGGTGGTCAACCTGACGACCGGCGAGGCCGGCTACGGGGTGAAGAGCGGCACCTCGATGTCGGCCCCGCACGTCTCCGGCGCCCTGGCACTGGTGATGGAGCGCTACGCCTACATGACCAACGAGCAGGCGCGCGACGTGCTGCTGACCACCGCCACCCATCTCGGGACCGGCCCCGCCGACGTGCCGAACGAGGTCTTCGGCTGGGGCAAGATCGACCTCGGCCGCGCGATGAACGGCCCGGGCCAGTTCCTCGGCCGCTTCGACGCCAACCTCGGCGCCGGCGTCGCCGACACCTGGTCGAACAACATCTCCGACGCGGCCCTGCGCCAGCGCTTCGTCGAGGACAGCGCCGAGCACGCGGCCTGGGAGCAGACGAAGGCGGCGCGCGGCTGGACGAACGGGCTGCCCGCGACGGCGACGCCCGACGAGCAGGCCGAGTACGGATGGCGGGTCGCCCGCGACCAAGCCTTTCTCGCGCGCACCTACCAGGGCGGCCTGACGAAGTCCGGCGGCGGCGTGCTCGAGCTGACCGGGGCCAGCACCTATACCGGCACCACCGAGGTGAACGGCGGCCTCCTCGCGGTCAACGGCTCCATCACCTCGACGGCCAACGTCAACGCGGGCGGCACCCTCGGCGGCGGCGGCAGCGTCGGCGCCCTCAACGTCCGCGGCGGCGGAACGGTCGCGCCGGGCAACAGCATCGGGACGCTGACGGTCGCCGGCAACGCGACCTTCGCGGCCGGCTCGCTCTACGCCGTCGAGGTCGCGCCGGGCGGGCGCAGCGACCGGATCGCGGCGGCCGGCACGGCGCAGATCGCCGGCGGCACCGTCTCGGTGTCGCTGGAGAACGCCGCCGCGCCACTCAGCGCGGCCGAAGCCCGGAGCCTTCTCGGGCAGCGCTACACCATCCTGACCGCGGCCGGCGGCGTCGCCGGGCGCTTCGACCTCGCGACCCCGAGCTACACCTTCATCGGGACCGACCTCGCCTACGGCGCCAACGCCGTCGACCTCTCGGTGTCGCGCAACGCGACGACCTTCGCCTCGGTCGGCACGACGCGCAACCAGTCCGCGGTCGGTGCCGGCATCGAAGGCCTCGGCGCCGGCAACCGCCTCTACGAGACCATCCTCATGACCACCAACCCGGAGGCGGCGCGCAGCGCCTTCGGGTCGCTGGCCGGCGACATCCACGCGAGCACGGTCTCGGCCGAGTTCGAGACCGCGTTCTTCGTCCGCGAGGCGATCCTCGACCGGATGCGCTGGGGCTCCACCCCCGGGGCGCCCGAGAGCCTGAACTACGGCACCCTGCCCGCCACCTACACGGCGGACCTGCCGGGCCGCCGCGTCGCGCCGTCGCCGGTGCCGATGCAGGTGATCGATCCGCGGGTCGCCGGGTTCTGGGGCCAGGGCTTCGGCGCCTTCGGGCAGGCGCGGACCGACGGCAACGCCGCCGGGCTCAACCGCCAGACCTCGGGCTTCGTGCTCGGCGGCGACGTGCGCCTCGAGAACGGCATCCGGGTCGGCGTGGCCGGCGGCTACACCACGACCAGCCTCGACACGGCCGGCCGCCTGCAATCGGCGACGATCGAGAGCGGCTTCGGCGGCGTCTACGGCGGGTACGAGCTCGGCCCGGTCTCGCTGCGGCTGGGCGCGGTCTACGCCGACAATTCGGCGCTCACGCGCCGCACCGCTCTGTTCGCCGGGCTGACCGACACGCCGAGCGCCCGCACCGGGGGCTCGACGATCCAGGGTTTCGGCGAGATCGGCTACCGGATCTTCCTCGGCGAGGGCCGCTCGGCGCTGGTCTCGAAGGATCCCGTCGCGCCGGCGGTCCAGGCGCTCAGCTACATCGAGCCGTTCGTCGGGGGCGCCTACGTCTCGATCGGGCGCGACCGCTTCGTGGAGACCGGGGGCCTCGCGGCGCTCACGAGCTTGGCCCGCGATTACGACCTCGGGGCGGCCACCGCCGGCGTCCGGGCGCAGACGAGCCTCGACCTCGGGTTCGGAACGCCGGTCTCGGCCCATGGCCTGATCGGCTACCGCCGCGCCTTCGGCGACGTCGTGCCCAAGGCGCTGCTCGCCTTCGGTACCGGACCGAGCTTCCTGACCGCCGGCATCCCGATCGACCGCGACGCCCTCGTCGCCGAGGCCGGGCTCGACCTGCGGGTCTCGGCCAACGCCACGATCGGCATCGCCTATACCGGGCAGGTCGGGTCCCGCGCCGAGGACCATGCGGCGAAGGGCAACTTCACCTATCGCTTCTGATACGCCGCCCGGGCCCGGCCGACGATCCACGGCCGGGCCCCGCCGCGACGCAAGGGACGCCTCGGCCGGCGGCGCGTGCGGAGTCGGGTCACGGCGCTCGCGCAGGCGGCCGACGGAGCCGAGCGTTGCCCTCGGGTGTTGAGACGTTGCCGCGACGCCGAGGGAGGGTCGTCGGCCATGGATCCGCCGATGACCTACGCACGCGTCGCCTTCGCCCTGATCCTCTGCGCCGGCCCCTGTCTCGCCGCGCCGTCCCCGGCCGAGGAGGAGGCCGAGATGGTCCAGGGGATGGTGCGCATCGTCGGGGCGCAGGCCGGCATCACGCTGTACTGCCGGAAGACCTACACGATCGACGACACGGTGTCGGACGGGCTGCTCCGGACGGTTCGTCCCACCCTCGACAAGGCGATCGGCCACCGGCAGGCGCAGGCTGCGATCGACGAGGAAGGGCAGCGCCTCGCTCGGGAGATCGCGGAGGTCGGCGCCGAGCGCTGGTGCGCCGACCAGCGCGACATCCTCAACACCGACGGGGTCCGCGTCTTTTTGGACTGAGCGCCCGCCGTGGATCGGCCTCATTAACCGATCACCGGCATCCTACGATCCATCGTAAGGGTTCCAGCGTGCCGAAGATCCCCACCGTCGCCGTAGCCGGATTGTGGTCCGCGATCACCGTGGCGGCGCTCGGCGTCGTTGCGATGGATCAGGCGCAATCGATGCGCCGCGCCGAGGCCATCACCGCGCCGGCCGCCATCGCGGTCGATCCCGCGACCACGGCCGCGATCATCCTCACCGACGCGACCGGCAACCGATACCGGAAGCGGGTCGACTGAGAGCCGCTAGCTCGGCTGCTCCTCGGTCTGCGCGATCGCGGCCGCGTCGTCCATCGGCGGCGTCGGGCCGAGGTCGGGCATCGGATCGCCGGTCGGCTCCTGGGGGCCCGGCGACGGGTCTCCGATCGGCGCCGGATCGTCGCCCGGTCGCGGGGTGTCGGCGTCGCTCATCGTCTCGCTCCCAGGATGTGTCGGCGGGCAAAGCGGCGAGCAGCGCGCGCGTTCCCTGCTCCCTCGCCAAGCTCTGCTCACTCGCCAAGTTCCATTCCGTCGTCGAGTGCTCCGCCGACGGAGGCGCCCCGGGGCAACCGTCGGGATCGCCGACCGCCACCGGAACCACGAGGCCGGTCGGCCACCCGGCTATCGACGGGAGGGATCGACGCTCGGCTGTCGCCGGTGGACCTTGCGAGAGCCATCGGGTCGGACCGCGTAGGCATTCCCGCTGCGGATCGCCTCATCCACGTTGCGCGGGCCGGCGATGCCCTCGGTGCCCCCGGGTGCCGTCGCCGGGAGCTGCCCGCCCGGCGGCGTCGGGGCCGCGCCCGAGAGCGCGAGGGCGGCGCCGCTCCAGGCGAGGGCCGCAGCCGTCACGCCGAGCGCCCACGCCTTGCTGTTCCGTTTCGGCATCGCGCCCTCCGTTCCTCGTCGCGGCAACGGACCAATCGCGGCACGCAGGGCACTGTTCCGGCCAGCCGCGATTGGTCCGGCAACGAGCGATGTGCGGGCTTCGACGAACGGGGAGTCGACGATGAGTCGCGCGTCGCGGCCGGCGGGCGGAGCGGATCGCGACGGGGACCGCGTCGCATCCCGTGCCTTGACGAAGCGCCGTCAAACGTAGTCAAAGACGCCCCTGACGCGCCAGAACCCTCAAGTCTGTCAAGGGTTTCGGAATGCCCGCCGGTGTAGCACAGCGGTAGTGCAGCGGTTTTGTAAACCGAAGGTCGGGAGTTCGATCCTCTCCACCGGCACCAGCCTTTCGCCTTTCTGCGCAAGACGTTATGGTTCGACAAGGACTTAGGGACTGCCGACTCTCACACAGCGGTCACGCACAGCGGTCTCACACAGGGCGCTTCGCATGGCCCGTCCCTGGAAGGATCCGAAGACCGGGACCGATCACCTGCGGCAGCGTCCACCGCGGGATCTCGCTGCGCGCGTGAAGGGGACGCGGGTCATGCTCCATATCGGCGCCCGACCGGTCCTCGTGACGGTCGGTGCCGATGCCAACCGCAAGCAGGTTCTGGCCTTCAGCCCGTTCCCGTACGAGTACCGCAACCGGGTCGAGCGCTTCTTCGGCAAGATCAAGCACGCCCGCGCCGTCGCCACGCGCTACGACACGGATCCCGACAACTCCCTCGCCAGCGTCAAACGCGCTGCCGTCCGGGTCAGGCTGCGAGCTTTATGAGTCCGCGACCGAGTGGGGGAGGCTTGGGACCTCGGCCCAGCGAGAGCCTCCGTGTGGACATCCTCCACACGAAGGCATCGATCCACGATGCGCGACCGAACTTCCGACGGGGACCATACGTGCAGGGACGGGGCCATGATCGACCATCCTGGCGCGCAGGCGGACCGGAACGGGGCCGTCTGCTGAACGATGCCGCGCTCGCCGTCGGGCCCGTCCTCACCCCCGTGAGGTCCGGGGACGCCCCCCCTCGGACCGGGGAGATGTCAGGCTGCGTGGCGGAACGCGTGCGTGGCCTGGCTCGGATCGGCGGTCAGCGTCGTGTTCGCCGTCGACGTGGCGGTCGTCAGGTTGGTAATGCCGGCCGAGCTCCCACCGAAGGCCGCCATCGCTGAAACGAGTTGCGACACCTGCGTCGCAATGTGGCTCGACCAGTAACTTGCCCGTCATCATCCCTATAAATGAGGAACCCGTGGCTCGCGACACCGACGCCATCAGTAGAAGATACGCCAGAGCTCGTTGCCGGCTTGAAAAACAACTCGATCGTCGCCATCGTTGTTCTCCTAGAATGCGCCTGTATAAACCAGATATGTTCCAGAATTTATCAACTTTGAATATTGTGGATCAGAATATAAAAACCAAATATCAATAGTTCGTCTAGTGAAAACCTATGACTGTAGGATTTGAGTGTAAGACCGGAGATACCTCCAAAGAGCTGGTAGACCGGTGAATATCCGAGGTATTCCGATACTGTCGGACCTCTTTTTAATCCGAGCCGCTTATCGATATAGTTTTCGTACTCCTTATCGGTTAGGCCGGATCTTACATTTGCGAAATAGTGCGATAGATCGACATCGTAAAGTTCGATTTTTTTGCTCTTGTCATCAGAAATTTGCTCGATTGCCTTATCGAACATTGCATCTCTTGTTTTGTCTTCGGTAGATCTGACTGTCCCCACGAACAACCCGATCAGCCCGTAAAAGTTATATACAACAGTAAATAGAATTACTATCGCTATAGAACTCAGAATGAATCCTTGATTAAACTTTTTGATGATGCTCATCTTCTCGCGCCTGTCTAAAACATCAGCGATCAGCATTCACGGCGCAGTGAGGTTTGTCCCTCATGCCCGCCTCCGCGAGATGCTTCGCGATCGGATCGAACAGGACCGCGGTCGCAGGCCGTTGACCTGTTCCGGTATCCGTCTGGGCCGCCGTTCCGGGATGCAATGGCATGGTGTGCGCTGCGACGTTCACGCCCTCCCGTCCGGGCCCACCGCGATCCGGTAGCTGCCATCCTCGGCGCTCAACCGGAGCCCGGCTTCGGGAGACCTGGAATGCAGGCACACCGGGATCGAAAGGCGTTCCGGGCTCCGGATCGCCGGGCTCGTAAGGCGCGCAGGTGTCGTTCGGATCGTAGGCTCTTGCGGCCCTCGTTCCTCCACTGAGAATGTCGACATTGCCGTTCCCATAAAGATAAACCCGTGAGGTACCGGCCCCTGCATGGCTGCGATATATGACATTGCCTAATTCTCCTGCCTATTCCTCATCTTTGCATTGGTGTGTAAATTGCCCCTCCCCCACGACGGAGAAGTACATCTTTGTGATGCCCGCGATACTGCCGTCCTCAAATGAAAGTTGACTTAGTACATATCTTGCTTGATGCCGATCAGACCATATGGGCTTGATCTCAAGAATGCGAATTTGACCATCAGAGTTTTTGAATCTGACCTCGCTTCCCTGACATTTGTCATACAATGCAGAGCCGATGAAATCTTCTGATGAATGATCCGGCTGATCGAATGGTATAATGTATCTGCGACCTTCGGCTTCGGTGCTGAATATATGAATCTTATAGCTGTGATTATTGTAGATTTCTTTGACATATGTGTCGATGACGATATCGAAAGTCTCGGAATTGTGCGTCGCTCTCAAATGCTTTGTCTCTTTTAATTCGACGTATTCCTTTTCAAATGTTTCCGGAGTGATCGATTCGTGCCGGGTTGCGTCATCTGCCCTCACCTCTGCGCGGCCCGGTGTTGCACTGGCAGAAATCAAGTAAAGACATAGATATATCGCGCCGCGCCGTCTTCTCGCGTTCAGGCGTGACGAATGCTTACTGCTCATGCTTGCTCTCCGCCATATGTCGCGCACCCGGTTGTGAGGAAATGGCAAGGCTCGTCGCCTGCCGCATGAAACGTGAGCTGGGGCGGCGGTACCGGAGCCCGACGGCATCGCTCTACGCTAAGCCGCTTCAGCGCACCGCTCGCGCCATCAGAGTATAGAGTTCTGCTGGATCGATGCGTCTTATTATTATGGCCCAACGTCCATCCGTTTCTTGGAACCCGGATCAAGCCAGCAGCCGATGAGTGACGCTTCCCATCGTTCCATCGATTCACGCCTCCATGCCTGTGTGCGCTGCCCCCTATTCGTGCGAAGGAAGACAACCTGAGTTCGACGACGGCGAACGCGGCCAAGCCGAGGATCAGCACGTCGAGCGTGATCGGACCTCGTCGACCGCGCCTCGAACCAAGCAGTTGCGGTCGGGAACCAAGTAAGATCGAGGCGCCCCCGCCGTGCCCTCGCGTGCGCCGAGGGGGAGGAGATCGCCGGACCAGGCCCGCGCGAGCGCGTCCGCGCTCCTGGCCGTCGGGGGCCTCGCCGGGTCGCTGGTCAGGGTGCGGCCGGGACGCGTTCCTGGAGGTTAGGAGGCTGGCCGAGGCGTCCGTCGTCGCGGCCGATGCGAGCGATGCCGATCGGGCGTCGATGCGCGGCCGCGAGGATCGAGAGGACCGCGGAGACCGTATCCGTATCGACGAAGGATCTACTACCGGGATCCGCGTTGATAGTGTCCAGCCGACCAATTGCGCCAGTGATTTGCATAAGGATCCTGCCCTTATCCAAGCAATCGAAGCTCACGCCGCCGGGAAGGGCTAGGATCGAATCCCGCCCACGTCAAGCATGTTTTCTTATATCCGCACTTGAATAATGCCTTTTGAATGATGGGCGTCGGCCGACATGAGAAGCGCGCATGCCATGTGCGCGTCGCGGAATGCGCCGAATGCCAGCGGGAAGCCTGTATCCGAATCTCCTCGAAATAGAATCTTGCATTCATTTAGGCGTTATTTCTGATCGTTAACAAAGTTTCTCGCGACCTTGACTCATGACCATGACTTTTGCGAAAAAGAGCCTACATATGCCATAGCGCTCCTAGATATCCGGCTAACGTTCCTAGACGAGGGGGAGCATCGGTTTTGCTCGATCAAGCCGCGCATTCATCCGACGATCATCGGACCGGACAGCAGCAAAACGCGCTGATCGCCACGGGCGGCCTCGCCCTCGCCATCGTCGCCGCGGTTCATCGGCGACCGCTGGACCTGTCCCGGATCGCGCACGAGACAGGACGCCCGGGACAGCCTCTGACGCTATCGGAACTGGTCCTGGCCGCGCGGCGCAGCCACTTCCGCGCCCGAGCGGTTCGATCGCGGCCGGCCCGCCTCGCCGCGCTTCCGCTGCCGGCCATCGGCCGATCCCGCGACGGCCGGTTCTTCGTGCTGGCCCGCCGGCAGGACGATCGCACCTTGGTGCAGCGGCCCGGCGAGGCGCCCGCCGTCTGGACCGATGCGGATCTGGCGCAGGAATGGTCGGGCGAGCTCGTCCTGTTGACCAGCCGTGACGGGGCGCCCGGCCCGCACGAGACTCGCTTCAGCCTCGCCTGCTTCCTGCCGGCCGCCGCCCGGTTCAAGGCCCTGTTCGGCGAGATCCTGGCGGTCTCCTTCGTCATCCAGCTCCTCGGGCTCGCCGCCCCCCTGTTCTTCCAGGTCGTGGTCGACAAGGTGCTCGTGCACAAGGGGCTGACCACCCTCGACGTGCTGGTGCTCGGGCTCGTGGCCGTCACCGGCTTCGAGGCGGTGCTCGGCTACCTGAGGACCCATGTCTTCGCGCATACCACCAGCCGGCTCGACGCCGTGCTGGGCGCGCAGGTGTTCCGGCACCTGCTCGACCTGCCGATCGCGTACTTCGGCGCGCGCGCCACCGGGCAGACCGTCGCCCGGATGCGCGAGCTGGAGAACGTGCGCCAGTTCCTGACCTCGTCGGCGATGACGCTGACCGTCGACCTCGTGTTCTCGTTCGTCTTCCTGGCGGTGATGACCAGCTACAGCCCGAGGCTGACCCTGATCGTCGTGCTGGGGCTGCCGCTCTACGTCGCCCTGAGCCTGATTCTCACGCCGATGCTGCGGCGACGGGTCGACGAGAAGTTCCGGCAGGGCGCCGCGCAGCAATCGTTCCTCGTCGAGAGCCTGGCGGGCATCGAGACCGTGAAGGCCATGGCGATCGAGCCGCAGGCGCGCCGGCGCTACGAGGAGGGGCTGGCCGCCTACATCGCCGCCTCGTTCCGGGTGGTGTCGCTCGCCGCCGCCGGCAGCCAGGCCATCCAGCTCGTGGCCAAGCTGACGACGGCGATCGTGCTGTGGTTCGGTGCGCACGACGTGATGGACGGTGCCCTCACGATCGGGGCGCTGGTCGCGTTCAACATGCTGGCCGGGCAGGTCAACCAGCCCGTCCTGCGGCTGGCCCAGCTCTGGCAGGACTTCCAGCAGTTCCGCCTCTCCGTCGAGCGCCTGGGCGACATCCTGAACACGCCGACGGAACTCGCCGGCACCGGCACCCGCCAGGACCTGCCGCCGCTGCGCGGCGCGATCCGGCTGGAGGGCGCGAGCTTCCGCTACCGCCCCGACGGCCCCGAGGTCCTGCGCGCCGTCGACATCGCGATCCGGGCCGGCGAGGTGGTCGGCGTCGTCGGGCGCTCCGGCTCGGGCAAGTCGACCCTGACGCGCCTGATCCAGCGCCTGCACGTGCCCGAGCGCGGCAAGGTGCTGATCGACGGCGTCGACCTCGCCCTGATGGACCCGGCCTGGCTGCGGCGGCAGGTCGGCGTGGTGCTGCAGGAGAACGTGCTGTTCGCCCGCACGGTGCGCGAGAACATCGCGCTCGCCGATCCGTCGCTGCCGATGGAGCGGGTGATTGCGGTGGCGCAGCTCGCCGGAGCGCACGACTTCATCCTGGAGCTGCTCCAGGCCTACGACACCGTCCTGGAGGAGCGCGGCGCCAACCTCTCGGGCGGTCAGCGCCAGCGGATCGCCATCGCCCGGGCGCTGGCCACCGATCCGCGCATCCTGATCTTCGACGAGGCGACGAGCGCCCTCGACTACGAGAGCGAGCGGGCGATCCAGGCCAACATGCGCGCGATCTGCCGGGGGCGGACGGTGCTGATCATCGCCCATCGGCTTTCGACGGTGCGCGGGGCGGACCGCATCCTGGTGATGGACCGCGGCCGGCTCGCCGAGGAGGGCACGCACCAGGATCTCGCGACCCGGCCCGGTGGGCTCTACGCCGGCCTCGTCGCCGTGGCGGGAGGTTGACGATGGGCCAGGTTCACCCCTTTCCGATCCCCGAGGCCGGCAGGGCGACGGCGCGGGCCTTCCTTCCGGCCCACCTCGAGCTGCTGGAGACGCCGGCCTCGCCGACCTTGCGGGCGACCGGCTGGGTCCTGATGGCGCTGGTCGCCGGCGCCGTCGGCTGGGCCTGCTTCAGCGAGATCGAGATCGTCGCCACCGCGCAGGGGCGCGTCGTGCCGGTCGGCGAGGTCAAGCTGGTGCAGCCGCTGGAGACGAGCGTGGTGCGTGGCATCCACGTGCTCGAGGGACAGCATGTCGCGGAGGGCGAGGTGCTGGTCGACCTCGACCCGACGGAGGCCTCGGCGGACCTGGAAGCCACCCGCATGGAGCGGATGCAGGCGCTCCTCGACGCGGAGGCCGCGCGCCTGCTCCTGAGCGAGACGCCCGAGCCGGTGATCGCGCCCTTGGCGGAGGTGGAGCCGGCCCTGCTCGCGGCGACGCAGGAGCAGGTGCGGCTGCAGATGAGGGAGCACCGCGCGGCCCTGGCCGAGCTCGGCAGCGAGATCGCCGACAAGAATGCGGCCCTCGCCGCGAAGGCGTTCGAGACGGCCAGGAACACCGAGCTGACCCCGCTGGCCGAGGACCGCTACGCGACGCAGAAGGGCCTGTACGATCGCGGCAACGCTTCGAAGCTCAATCTGCTGCAGGCGCAGTACGACCTGATCGACAAGCAGACCGAGAAACGATCCCTGCCCGAGCAGGCGCATCAGCTCCGTGCGGAGATCGCGGGACTGGAGCAGAAGCGGGCGCAGGTGCACGCGCAGTTCCTGAAGGAGGCGGCCGACCAGCGGGTGAAGGCGCTTCAGAAGGTGGCGGTGGCCGACCAGAGCCTGCGCAAGGAGCGCCAGCGCGAGGCCTTGCGGCACTTGCGGGCTTCGGTGTCGGGCGTGGTGCAGGACCTGAAGGTGCACACCCTCGGCGGCGTGGTGAACGCGGCCGAGAGCCTGATGACGATCGTGCCGGACGCGGCGCGCCTGGAGGTCGAGGCGTTCCTGCCGCACCGGGAGATGGGGTTCGTGCGCGAGGGCCAGCGGGCGGAGACGAAGCTCGAGGCGTTCCCGTTCACGCGGTACGGCACGGTGCCGGGCGCGGTCCGGCTGGTGAGCCGCGAGGCGAGCGTCGCGCCGAAGCCGCAGGGGCAGGCGCCAGCGCCGACCGCATCCGGCGATGGCGAGGGACAGGGCTACCGTCTCCTCGTCTCGCTGGATCGGGCGCAGGTCCGCGCGGAAGGGGCGGAGGTGGCGCTGCGGCCGGGAATGACGGCGCAGGTCGACATCGCCACGGGCAAGCGCCGGATCATCGCCTTCCTCCTCGATCCCATCGAGAAACACGTCTCGGAGGCAGGACATGAACGATAAATAAATCTAGCAAAAACCACAAGCAGATTCTTAAATAAATTTAACTTAGTCCAAATGATGACCCACATGCGGAACTTCATAGTCCTAAAGTTGGCAACTACAACTTCCATAATTCTGATGCCACTATTCCTTACATCAGCTTATTACTTCAGTAAAATCAATAATGGCCAGAGAAACTACTATGCGGATTTATCTATCATTTTATCATGCGTAGATATACTACCTTTTGTCGCGTCGCTATGGCTTATACTGACAAGACACGAAGAGTTGGTGTCAAGCATAATGAAAGAATATAACAAAAGGCCGATGACATATTTCATAGTTCTGAACTCGGCCATAGTTTTTATGATGGTTCTTGTTAAAAATTTTTTATGACCAAATGATAAAACAAATCAATACGAAGACGATAGTACCGTGCAACAAAGATCTACATCATAATCTAAGCGCCCATCTCACAGGAAAATCAAAATGCCATCAATTGATGTCATTGGTCGGATCACCGGTGCGGCTGGTGGGATCGACTCGACCACAAGCGTTGGTTCAGATACCCTATCGCAGTCGACCAATAGCGCTCATCTTTCAGCAATGGGCGCAGAATTGTTTACTGTTGTAGCTCCTCTGACAGCAGGTACGGTTGGTATGGTAGCGGCCGATCTCCAAATAAACAAATTGATTGCAGGCCATAATCAAGGCGCTTCCGTTAATACTCAAGTCGCCGATGTCATTACTTTGATCGGTGACATCAGTATCACCTGAAGGAGGCGGCCGACCAGCGGGTGAAGGCGCTCCAGAAGGTGGCGGTGGCCGACCAGAGCCTGCGCAAGGAGCGCCAGCGCGAGGCCTTGCGGCACTTGCGGGCTTCGGTGTCGGGTGCAGGTCCGCGCGGAAGGGGCGGAGGTGGCGCTGCGGCCGGGGATGACGGCGCAGGTCGACATCGCCACGGGCAAGCGCCGGGTCATCGCCTTCCTCGTCGATCCCATCGAGAAACACGTCTCGGAGGCAGGACATGAACGATAGAGCCAGAGGACAGGTCGCTTATTTCCGTACGTTGACAATGCACGTGTTATTCATCGTGTTTTATTTCACAATATCATCCTCATATTCAAAATCGCATGCGGAAATAATCTTTGATAGATGCACAGACATAAAGGAATTTGTATCCAAAATCAAAAGCTTTTCCCCGAAGAAAGATAAGAACATATTCATTTACAAGCTGGATGGACATGAGGTATTTAAAGTACTTATTTCTGATGAAAGTTCTGTAATAACTACTGTCAGAGGCAAGCCGACGTATTCAGTCGAGAATGTCAAAGGGATTTTTATGGAAACATATGATCACATCGAACAATTGCCGGATGATTCCTCCATCAGCAGATACATAGTAGTGACAGATATAGTGGGAGGCAGTTTTATTATTCATGCAACAAGAAGCCCTGATGGAAAAATAAAAAGAATAGACGTTGAAAGAAATCAAATAAATCGACTCTGCAGGATGAATTGAACCTCATTGTTAGGAGAAGAAAATGGCACAAACTGTTGATGGCGGCCCGGTCAAAATCATCGTTAGCGGGAGCCACCAAGATGCACAGGCGAATTATGCTCATAAGCTGATCGACACCGATGCTTGGGTCGACCGCTCGATTGTCATAACCGAGCACGGATCTCATCGCGGATCTAACGATGTGGTTGCAACCGACAACCCAAACGATCTACCTGTTCCGTTGCTTATCAGCATCTATAGCGTGTTATATAACAATTCTACAAACAATAGACAGAAGCTACTAGGTGTTACCGACGATCAGTCGGGCGCAACTTTACAGCCTGTCGGGCGACCGCGAGGGACAGGGCTACCGTCTCCTCGGCTCCTTGGATCGCGCGCAGGTCCGCACGGAGGGTACGGACGTGGTGCTTCGGCTAGGATGACGGGGTAGGCCGACACCACATGTAGTCGCCGTCAAGTAATTCGGCCCCTAATCGACCCCATTGACAAAGATTTAATGCAAGCAAGGCATAAGCAATGACGTGCAATACCTCGATGTTCGCGAATAAAAAACGCCTATTGAATGTATTCATATCAACAAACCTATTACTGTCAATTAATTTTACATCATTTCGAGCGTACGGTAATAATTATTCCGCGGCAAATAAAGCCACAAGCCGAATAAATGGGTGTTGGGTCAAAAAGAAGATAGGCAATTTAAACCCGGAGGATTTTAGCTCTGCAACAATATGCTTTCCACGAAATGGTTCGGTGCACGGCGCTTTCATAGAGAGAAACGGACTCGGCAGTGAAGAAACGGGTGAGTGGTCCATCAGAGACAAATACAAGGTGCAAATTATGAACAAAAAATGCAGTTATTACTTTAAAAGTAGTTTAATTCTAGTAATAAATAAATGCTCATATTCAGGAAATTGGTCGAAAAATTCCTAAAAATTAGCATAAAAACTAGCTATATCTTCCTTGGAACAGAACTGGAGAAATAAATGGGACAGCTTAGCTTAGTTGTAGACCCCAATGCACTTCACCAGGACACTCTGCAGACATTAGTTGACACGTTCAATTCTTTGCCTAGGGCCATGAAATTTCTGAATATGCAGGGATCTCCGTTATCTGGAGCGATAACGATTACTGATAATCTTGCTCGTCCGGCGGTGAGCGATGGTAACAGGAAAGCATTTGCTTCGGGGGGATATAGGGCCTTTGATCAGAAGAAGGGTGGAATGGCCATTGTATTCAATTCCAATCCGCCCGACAATAAACCATTGTTAAACACCCTTATTCACGAAATCGGTCACATCAAATGGCCCGGACTTGGAAACGATAGCGAAAAACACGATCCTTTGTTTTACGCGCTCTTAAACAACGCCCTACAAAAACTTGGTGTATCCGTCGATCCTCAGCAAGATCTCCAGGGTCAATCTATAGAAAATGTAAAAATTCCACAGAAAGCAATAGATGATCCTCTTTCCTACATTATAAACAACAATAGATCAGAATTGGTTCCTGGTATCGACTCGGCTCAGGCTGCTGGAGACAGGTGGGGGGGTAAATGTATCATCCGATGGCTCCACAATGACAGAGACTCTATCCGATAGCGCAGGAACCGTAGTCGGGACTCTAACATTTAATTATGACGGTTCGGGCAACATAGCGTCCCGAACTACTTATATGCCCTCAAGCAACACTACGATGAATGATATGTTTCATTACAACGCCGATGGATCGACAAATGTAGACTCAATTATGAAAAACAATGATCAGGTTGTAAACGAAGTCCAGTCTCGTTTCGCCAACGACGGAAATAGTGTCACTGTTACGGGTCAGGATGCAAATATTACGGCCAACAATGCTTCGGTAAATTTTAGCGCTGGATCGTCGGCCGCTTGATCGGCGATTTTGATGATGTAACTGTGGAAAAATCTAGTCAACTAGCATTTGACGGGCAAAGCGGAACGATCAACGCACAGTATGCTTCTTTCACGCTTAACTCTGGATCATCAGCAACAGTTGCAGGCACGGGCAATACGATTGATCTAACGCCAAACACTGGCAGTAAAATCGGTGTTGCGGGTCAAAGCGAGACCGTGACCGGCGACAGCGGCAGCAACAATGTTAACATTCAGGGCGACGGAACCACCGCAACCGTCAACGGTGGCGGCACTGTCGGCCTTATCAACAACCAGCAGACCTTGACGCTCGGCGACAGCGGCTCGACCGTCAACACCGCGCCCGGGGCGTGAACGAGGTCATCAGCGGATCGGGTGAAGGCATCAACCTCACCGCCAACTCGGCCGCGAACATCGACGGCTCTGGTAATACGATCAATCTCAACACCGGCGACAGCATTGCCGTCCATGGCGGGGGAAACACCATCAACGGGGGCGCCGACGAACGCATCTACGTCGGAAATACAGACGGTAATCCCGATACACTCAATGTCAGCGATGACCGCGAGAATTCGGATGCGATCGATCACCAGACCACCGGGATCTTTTTCGGCCCCCAAACGCAGGCGTCTCTCAACGGAACGGGCGACGGATACTCATCGGCGCCGGGGGACCAGATCACGTCTCCGGATGACTTCATGAGCGATTACGAAGGAAACGCGCCTTTCGACAACGGATACTATAGCGGCGATGATCCAAGCAGCGCTGGTCAAGGAGACGATCCAGGCGGCTCGGACGGCTCCACCAGCCCCGGAAGCGCGGACGGCTCGGACGGGTCGGACGGCTCCATCAACCCCGGAAGCGCGGACGGCTCGGACGGTTCCACCAGCCCCGGCAACTCGGACGGCTCGGATGGGTCGGACGGCTCCATCAACCCCGGCAGCGCGGACGGCTCGGATGGGTCGGACGGCTCCATCAGCCCCGGGAGCACGGACGGCTCGGACGGGTCAATCGGTGCGGACGGCGGGGACGACGGAGGTTTCTTTGGTGGCTTCGGCGACCCGCTGATCCTCGACCTCGCCCACGGCGGCGTTCAGACCGTGAACGCCGACCATTCGCCCGCGCGCTTCGACATGGGGAACGACGGCCGCCGGGTTCAGACAGGATGGGGAACGCCAGGCGAAGGCTATCTCGTCGACCTTCCGAGCGGCGCCCAGACCCCGACCGATGCTGCCGATCTCGTGCCGACCTTCGAAGCCCTACGAGCCGCGGATACGAACCACGACAGCGTGCTCGATGCGCATGATGCGGGCTGGAGCAACCTGAAGGTCTGGGTCGATGCGTCCGGGACCGCGGTATCGGACCCCGGTTCGCTCCACTCCCTGGGCGATCTGGGCATCGTGTCTATCGATCTGAACGCCACGCCGGATGGTCGCCTCGATCACGGAAACACGATCTTGGCCGACGGGAGGTTCACGTGGGCCGACGGCTCTCGCGGCGACATCGCGGACGTCGCCTTGCGGTTCCGGACGAACCCGTCGCCGGTCTCGAACGGCGCGGCCGCCATCGATCCCGGAACCCAGACGCAGGCGTCGCAGCTCGTCGCGGCGCTGTCGACCTTCGGCGTCAGCCCCGCTGCCGAAAGCACGGTGCAGACCGCCCCGCCATCGGGTCAAATCGCCCTGACGGTCGATCCGACCGCCGCGCAAGCGCGCAGGCTGGCGGCCTAGGCTGTCCGGAATGGCACCTCCCGGCGACCGCGTCCTCCAGCGCCTGCTGGGCCGTGACGATCACCTCGGCGGTGCGGGCGGCGAGCGCCTTGCCGGCTTCCGAGGAGCCGGCCTGCACCACGACCGGATGCCCCTGCGGCGCACGCGGCACGTTGAGGGGGCCGCGCACCGAAACATGCGCCCCCTCGTGCGCGAGGAGGTGCAGCTTTTCGGGATCGAAGAAGCGCCCGGATTCGCGATCGCGCACGAAGGCGTCGTCCGCGTAGGAATCCCACAGGCCGCGCACGACATCGACGAACTCCTCCGCCCTGGCGGATCGGTCGGCATGGGCGAGGTGGCTCGCGCGGCTGAAATTCCAGGCCTCGCGCGGGTCGGCGGAGGTGACGAGGTTCCAGCCCGCGCGGCCGCCGCTCAGATGGTCGAGGAAGGCGAACTTGCGCGCGACGTGGAACGGCTCGTTGTAGGTCGTGGACGCGGTCGCCACGAGGCCGATGCGCTCCGTGACCGCCGAGAGGTGAGACAGCAGGGTCAAGGGCTCGAACTGGCCGACATAGCGGATCGCCGTCCGGCTCAGGGCCTCGAGGTCGTCGCCGCGGACGCTGACCCCGTCGGCGAGGAAGATCAGGTCGAACTTCGCCGCCTCGGCCGTGCGGGCGATCTGCCGGTCATGGGCGGCGTTGATCCCGGCATCGGCCTGCGACGACGGATGCCGCCTGCGGCGACATGGTGTCCGCCGGGATACAGGAACGCGCCCAGGCGCATGCGGTCGCGGCGTCCCATGCCCGTCGCCGCCTCACGCCGATCCGACGCGATATTGGCGCGGCGGCGCCGCGCCGGAGATCGCGAAGGCGCCGACGGAGCGGTCCCGGTAGATCCGCGGATTGTGCGAGGCGATGGTGCGGGCGTTGCGCCAGTAGCGATCGAGCCCGGTTCCGACCTTGACCGCGGAGGCGCCGAGCGCGTCGAACAGGCAGGTCGTCGCGGTCAGGATCAGGTCGGTGACCACGCCGACCGCCTGGTTGACCTCGACATCGGCGAGCGTCGCCTGTCGCTCCGCATCCGGCGATCCGGCACGGTGCGCGTCGTAAACCCTCTGCAGCGCCTCGGCGGCCTTGAGCACGATCGCGCCCGCCGCGTAGGCGTTGGCCCGAACGCGGCCCACGACCGCCTGGATCTGCGGATCGTCGGCCGTCCGCCCGGCATTGCCGTGGCTGTAGACGCGGGTCCGCTCGGCCACCAGCCGCGCCACGTCGTCGGCCGCAGCCCGGCCGACGCCGGCCAGCGTCGCCAGGTGCACGAGCTGGAAGAACGCCATGGCATAGGGGAAGCGGGCGGGATCGGGCTTGATCAGGCCCGGATCGAGCACCACGCCCTCGAAGGTCGCGGTGCCGCTGGCGGTGAGCGCCTGCCCGAATCCGTCCCAATCGTCGACGATGGTCACGCCGGGCGCGCGCACGGGCACCGCCGCGGTGACCGGGCCGCCCGCTTCGTCCTCGGCCGAGAGGTGGATGTAGTCCGCGAAGAGCGAGCCGGTCGTGTAGAATTTCCGGCCATCCACCACATGGGCGCCGTCACGCCGGCGCACCACCGTGTCGAAGGCGCCGACCTTGGCCGGCCCCGTTTCCGAGACGCCGCTGCCGATGGTCTCGCCGGCTCCGATCCGCCCGATCCAGGCCGCGCGCCATTCCGGCGACGACGAGCAGAGCGCATCCTCGGTGAAGCCGAAATGGGCCCGGAGCGCATTGGTGACATTGGAATCCGCGGCCGACAGCTCGACCAGCAGGGCGAACAGCTCGGGCAGGCTCGCGCCGTGGCCGCCCTCGGCCGGCGCAAGGCGCAGGGTGGTGAAGTTGGCTTCCCGCAACCAGCCGATCTCGGCATGAGGCAGGCGACGGCTGCGGTCCCGCTCGACCGCCGTGGCGCGGATCTCGGCGAGGACCGGGCGGAACCGGTCCGCGAGCTCGTCGTAGCGCCCGCTCGGCCCCGCACCCCAGCCTGCATCCGTCTGTGACATGAACACGATTTCCCGATTCCGGCCGACTGCGCGACAGAGCGACCGATAAATCGATGAATTGCCCTCCGATCTCAAGCCGAGCATCGTGCAAGCACATGTTTTTGGAACGTCTGCCCTGGCTTTGTGGAGAGCAAGGCAATTTCGTTTCGATCTGTGCCGACAGGAAAGAAGACGGTTTCCCGGTCCAGATCCGGATCATCAAGCTCGGACCGATCGCTCGGCAGGATCTCGATGTTGCCCGTATACGGCCGCTCACGAACAGACAGGAGACCTATACTCTCCGACAAGCCGATCGAAGAAGGCGCTTCCACGCATCCGGGGAAAATCGAAACCGTGGTTTCTTGATCCGACGCCCTCGCTCGACTTCAATACGCGAGCCGGCGAGCGGCGGGCGGGCCCGAGACGGCGTGGCCGCCGCCGTATCGGCCTCTCTCCCGCCTTCCAGCCGATGTGCGAGCCTTCGATGACCGACGAGACCCCGTGGCGGATCGCGCCCTCCCGCCGTTCGCTCCTCCGCACCGGGCTCGGCGGAGCCGCTGCCCTGGCGCTCGGTGCGCCGGCCGTACGCGCGGCGCCGCGCGAGGTGAAGATCAGCATGCAGCGCTCGTCGGTGCTGTTCACGGTGCTGAAGGTGAAGGGCACGCTCGCCGAGCGGCTCGCCCCGCTGGGCTTCACGCCGTCCTGGCACCTGTTCACCAGCGTGATCGAGCCGATGAATGCCGGCGCCGTGGATATTCATGCGGACGTCGCCGACGCCGTGCCGATCTTCACCCAGTCGGCCAAGGCGCCGCTCACCTTCTACGCCCGCGAGCGGGGCGCGCCCGCGGCCGAGGCGATCATCGTCCCGGCCGGGTCCCCGATCCGGACCGTGGCCGAACTGAAGGGCAAGACGGTCGGCGTCTCCCGCGGCTCGGGGAGCCATTACGTGCTGGCCGCCGCGCTCAGGCGCGCCGGCCTGACGTTCGCCGACATCAAGCCCGCCTACCTCCAGGCGCCGGACGGAGCCGTCGCCTTCGATCAGGGCAGCCTCGACGCCTGGTCGATCTGGGACCCGTTTCTGGCCTTCGCGGAGGCCAAGCGCCCGGTGCGGGTCATCGCCGACGGCGGCGGGCTGACGAGCTACCACCGCTATTATCTGGCGAACGACAGCTTCGTCGCGGCACAGCCCGAGGTGGTGGCGACCGTCTACCGCTCCCTGGTGGAGGCCGGTGCCTGGATGAAGGCGAACCCGGAGGCGGCCGTGGCGCTGCTCGCCCCGATCTGGGGCGACCTGCCGCCCGCGGTCGTCGCCGCAGCCAACAGCCGCCGGACCTACGCCGTCGAGCCGGTGGAGCGCGCCCAGCTCGGCGAGCAGCAGGCCATCGCCGACGTGTTCTACGAGGCCAAGCTCATCCCGCGCCGGATCGACGCCACCGACGTGCCGATCTTCCAGCCCCCCGTCGGCCGGGGCTGACGCCGTGGCCCATGCTCCCCGTTTCGGCATCTGGGCCGCCGTCCACGGCTCCCGCGCCTCCCACCACGATCCCGACGAGCCGGACGATGCCGGCTGGGAGCGCAACCGCGCCCTGGTGCTCGAGGCGGAGGCGCTCGGCTTCGACGCGGTGCTGGTCGCCCAGCACACGATGAACCCCTACGATTCCGGGCGCGACCAGCTCGAGGCCTGGACCGGAGCGGCGGCGCTCGCGGCGCTGACCCGGCGCATCGAGATCATCGCGGCGATCAAGCCGGGACTGTACCACCCGGTGGTGCTCGCCAAGATGGCGCTGCAGATCGAGCATATCAGCGGCGGGCGCTTCGCCCTGAACCTGGTGAATGCGTGGAACAAGGCGGAGTTCGAGCGGGCCGGCCTGCCCTTTCCGGCCCATGACGACCGCTACGCCTACGGCCGCGAATGGATCGGCCTCGTGGACCGGCTGATGCGCGGGGAGACCGTGACCTTCGCGGGTGCGCACTTCCAGGTCGAGGAGTATCGGCTCCGCCCGGCCGGCACCTTCCGGCCGCGGCCGACCATCTATCTCGGCGGCGAATCCGAGCCGGCCCGGGCGTTGGCGGCCGACCACGCCGACGTGTGGTTCATCAACGGCCAACCGCTGCGGGACGTCGCGGCCTTGATCGCCGACCTGCGCCAGCGTCCCGCCGCCAACGGCCCCTTGCGCTACGGGCTTTCGGCCTTCGTGATCGCCAGGGACACCGATGCCGAGGCGCAAGCCGAGCATGCCCGCCTCCTCGCCCTCGCAGAGCGCGACGCGCCGTTGCGGGCCGACACCCGCGCCCGGACCGATCAGGCGAGCGTGATGTTCGCCAAGACCGATGCCGCCGCCTCGCGGCACGTCGGAACCAATGGCGGCACCGCCGCCGGGCTGGTCGGCAGCTACGACACGGTGGCCGAGCGCATCCGCGCCTTCCACGCCGCCGGCATCGACCTGTTCATGCTGCAGTTCCAGCCGTTCGAGGCGGAGATGCGCCGCTTCGCCGAGCAGATCCTGCCGCGCGTGCGCTGAACCGGAGACCATCGATGAGCGGCCGCCAGCTGCACCTCAACGTCAACCTGCTGCATTCGGGCGTCTACCCGTCCGCCTGGCGCCTGCCGGACAGCCGGCCAGACGCCTTCGTCGACATCGACCACTTCGTGCGCGTCGCTCGGATCGCGGAGCGCGGCAAGCTCGACGCGATCTTCCTGGCCGACACGCCCGCGATCAACGACCGGATCGACCACCGGCCGTTCAACGCCCTCGAGCCGACCGTGGTGCTCGCGGCCGTGGCGGCGGCGACGCGCCATGTCGGCCTCGTGGCCACCGCCTCGACGACCTACAACGAGCCCTACAACCTCGCCCGCCGCTTCGCGAGCCTCGACCTCGTGAGCCGCGGCCGGGCCGGGTGGAACGTGGTGACGACGGCCGATGCCGCCGCCGGCCGCAACTTCGGCTTCGCGGGCGCCTCGGCGCACGGCGCGCGCTATGCCCGGGCGCGGGAGTTCACCGACCTCGTCCACGCCCTGTGGGACAGCTGGGAGGACGACGCGTTCGTCGGCGACAGGGCGAGCGGCCGCTTCGTCGACGCCGCCAAGGTCCACGCCGTGAAACATCGCGGCACGCACTATTCGGTCGCCGGGCCGCTCACGGTGCCGCGCAGCCCGCAGGGACGCCCGGTGACCTTCCAGGCCGGCGGTTCGGAGGATGGGCGCGAGCTCGCCGCCGCCACCGCCGACGCGGTGTTCTCCCTGGCCCAGACGATCGAGGACGGCGCCGCCTACGCCCGCGACCTGCGCGCGCGGGCAGCGCGCTACGGACGGGGGGCCGACGCGCTGGTCGTCCTGCCGGGCCTCGCCACCGTGATCGGCTCCACCGAAGCCGAGGCGCGGCGGCGCCAGGACGCGCTCTGGGACCTCGTGCCGGTGGAGTACAGCCTCGCGCGCCTCGCGGGCACGCTGCGGATCGATCCTGCCCGCCTCGACCTCGACAAGCCGCTGCCCGATCCGCTGCCGCTGCCGCCGGATGCCAACCACACGATGTTCCTCGGCACCGTCGCGCTCGCGCGCCGAGACGCGCTGACGGTACGCCAGCTCCTGCGGGCCCTGGGCGGCGGCGTCGGCCACCGCATCGTCGCGGGCACGCCGGAGGCGATCGCCGACGACATCGAGGCCTGGTTCCGGGCCGGCGCGGCGGACGCCTTCAACCTGATGCCGGACGTGCTTCCGGACGGCCTGGAGACCTTCGTGGACGCGGTCGTGCCGATCCTCCAGCGGCGCGGCCTGTTCCGGCGCGACTACGCCGGGACCACCCTGCGGGATCATCTCGGCCTCGCGCGCCCTGCCAGCCGCTTCGCCGCGACGGGGGCCGCCGCTTCGGCGTGAGCCCCGTCGCGGCAAGGGGCCGGGAGAACATCGCTATCCTCCCGCCGCGAAACACGGCGACGATCCCCTTCGAACGGGCCGAAATTCGGCAATCGCTGCTCTTGATGCGAGACCTTCGTTTCGAGATACCAAGACCAGTCTTCATCATCGAAATTCCATCGAAAAGCGTGCGCCGTGCCTGCATCGACCCGTCGCGTCTTCCTGTCCGGCGCCCTGGCCCTTTGCGTCGGGCCGGCCCGCGCCGCGTCGGCGCCCCTGCGGGTCGTGGCCTCCTCGCTGCCGCATGCGGAGATCCTCGAATTCGTCGGCGACACGCTCGCCCCCGACCTGCCGCTGAAGGTGATCGAGATCTCGGGCGATCTGCGCCCGAACGCCCTGCTGCGTGACGGCGACGCCGACGCCAACTTCTTCCAGCACGTCCCCTTCCTCCGCTCGGAGGAGGCCGCCATGGGGATGCGCTTCGCCGTCGTGGCGGCGGTGCATGTCGAGCCACTGGGATTGTACAGCCGCCGGGCCAAGGCGCTCGCGGACCTGCCGGCCGGCGGGGTCGTCTCCCTGTCGAACAACGTCTCGAACACCCACCGCGGGCTGTCGCTGCTTCAGGCCAACGGCCTGATCCGGCTGCGGGCGAAGGAGGCGGACGTGAACGCGACGGTGGACGACATCGTCGAGAACCCGAAGAGCTTCCGGTTCGTCGAGATCGCGCCCCCGCAACTGCCGCGCTCCCTCGACGACGTGGCGCTCGCGGTCATCAACGGCAACTACGCGCTGGAAGCGGGGCTGGAGCCTGCGCGGGATGCGCTGGCGCTCGAACGGGCCGAGGGCAACCCCTACGCGAACGTCCTCGTCACGACGGAGGGCCTGGCGAAGGATCCCCGCGTGTTGCGCCTCGGAACCCTGCTGACCTCGGCCGAGGTCGCGGATTTCATCCGCAAACGCTACCGCGGCTCGGTCGTCCCCGTCCGCCCGTCCTGACCGGCACGGCCCAGGCGAGGCCGCTCCGGCCCACCGATCGACCCTCTGCCCCCTCATCCCCGCCCGCTGCCCCGGCTTCGCCGGGCCGAGCGACAGGAGTCCACGACCGATGCGCTTCCTGAAGACTTTCGCCGTCGTTCTCTTGTCCATGGGCGCGATGGCGGCCCAGGCCGAGACCTTGAAGATCGGCACCGTGCCGGGCGCCTACAGCGACGCCGTCACCGCGGCCGCCAAGGAGGCCAAGGCGCAGGGCATCGACGTGAAGGTGATCGAGTTCAGCGACTGGACGACGCCCAACGTCGCCCTCGACGGGGGCGACATCGATCTGAACTTCTTCCAGCATCGTCCCTTCATGGAGAACGCCGCGAAGCAGAAGGGCTACCGGTTCGACATCGTCGGGCTCGGCATCCTGCAGAACATCGGCCTGTTCTCGCTCAAGCATAAGAGCCTCGACCAGGTCCCGGTGGGGGGCAAGGTCGCCATCGCCAACGATCCGGTGAACCAGGGCCGAGGCCTGCTGCTGCTGCAGAAGGCCGGCCTCATCAAGCTCAAGGACGATGTCGGCTTCCTCGGCACCGTCGACGACATCGTCGAGAACCCGAGGACGCTGAAATTCACCGAGGTCGAGGGGCCGCAACTGGTGCGGATCACCGGCGATGTCGATCTCGCGCAGGGGTATCCGCATTTCATCGTCGCCGCCGGTGCCTTCGATCCGACGAGCGGGCTGATCTATTCCGGGATCGAGGACAAGCTCTTCGCGGTGAGCTTCGTCACGAAGGCCGCTCGCAAGGACGATCCGACGATCCGGAAATTCGTCCAGATCTTCCAGAACTCCGAGGCCGTGAAGCAGCAGATCGACAAATCCTTTGCCGGCAGCGACAAGCTGTACCTGCTCGCGTGGCAGAACTGACGATGGCGAGCTTGGCTCTGGACAGTCTCGGATCGATCGATCCGGCCGCGCCGAAGGCGACGGGCGCAAACGCGGTCCCGGTGGCCCGGGAAGACGCGGCCCGGCGCGGCGTCGGCACGGTGCGGTTCGAGAACGTCGCGAAGACCTATTGCTCCGCGGGCGGCGAGGTCCGCGCCCTCGACGACGTCAGCCTCGACGTCTCGTCCGGCGCGATCTTCGGCATCATCGGCCGCTCGGGTGCCGGCAAGTCGACCCTGCTCCGGACTGTCAACCGGCTGGAGGAGCCCACATCGGGCCGCGTGCTGGTCGACGGCGAGCCCATCGAGGCCCTGCGCACGGACGGTCTCGTGGCCCTGCGCCGCCGCATCGGCATGATCTTCCAGCACTTCAACCTCCTGTCGGCCAAGACCGTCCGGCAGAACGTGGCCCTGCCGCTCAAGGTGGCCGGCGTCGTCAGGGCGGAGGTCGACCGGCGGGTCGCGGAGGCGCTGCGCCTCGTCGGCCTGGAGGGCAAGGCCGAGACCTATCCGTCGCGCCTCTCGGGCGGGCAGAAGCAGCGCGTCGGCATCGCCCGCGCCCTGGTCAGCGACCCCGAGATCCTGCTCTGCGACGAGGCGACCTCGGCGCTGGACCCGGAGACCACCCTGTCGATCCTCGGCCTGCTGCGGCACATCAACCGGCGGCTCGGCCTGACCATCATCCTCATCACCCACGAGATGAGCGTGATCCGCGAGATCTGCACCGACGTCGTCGTGCTGGAAGCCGGGCGGATCGCCGAATCCGGCCCGGTCTGGCGCGTGTTCGGCGCGCCCGAGCACCCGGCGACCCGGGCGCTGCTGGCGCCCCTCACCCGCGACGTGCCGGACGACCTGGCGCAGCGGCTCCTGTCGCATCCCGCGCCGGGCGCGCAGGCCGTGCTGCGGATCACCTATGCCGGGCGTTCCGCGCCCGACCTGTCGGCCCTCGTCGCGGCGACGGGGGGATCGGTGCGGCTTCTGCAGGCGGGCGTCGAGCGCATCCAGGGGCATGCCGTCGGCCGCCTGCTGATCGCCGCCGAGGGGATGCAGGCGGAGGCCCGGCTGAGGGCCATCGGGGAAACCGTCGAGGGGATCGGCTATGTCGCCGCAGATGATTGACCGCCTCTGGCAGGCGGCGTTCGACACGATGTTCATGGTGGGGGTCTCGGCGGGGATCGCGGTGGTCGCCGGCATCCCGCTCGCGCTGTTCCTCGTCACCTCCGGGCCGGGCGGCATCTTCCCGGCGCCGCCGGCGAACCGCTTGGTCGGCCTCGTCGTGAACGGCTTCCGCGCCGTGCCCTTCATCGTGCTGCTGGTCGCGCTGATCCCGTTCACCCGGCTCGTCGTCGGAACCACGATCGGCGTCTGGGCCGCCATCGTGCCGCTGGCGGTGAGCGCGACGCCGTTCTTCGCGCGGATCGCCGAGGTCTCGCTGCGGGAGGTCGATCCCGGGCTGGTCGAGGCGGCCCAGTCCATCGGCTGCCGCCGTCGCCACATCCTGCTCCACGTGCTGCTGCCCGAAGCCCTGCCGGGGATCGTCGGCGGCTTCACCATCACCGTCGTGTCGATGATCGGCGCCTCGGCCGTGGCCGGTGCGGTCGGCGCGGGCGGGCTCGGCGACGTGGCGATCCGCTACGGCTACCAGCGCTTCGACACGACCGTGATGTCGGTGGTGATCGCGATCCTGATCGTTCTCGTCTGCCTCGTGCAATTCACGGGCGACAGCGTCGTGCGGAGGCTCCGGGCGCGATGAGCGACGGCCGAAAGCAGATCCGGCTCAACGCGTTCAACATGAACTGCGTCGGCCACATCAACCACGGCCTGTGGACCCACCCGCGCGACCGCTCGGCCGCGTACAACACCCTGCGCTACTGGACGGACCAGGCGAAGCTTCTGGAGCGCGGCCTGTTCGACGGGCTGTTCATCGCCGACATCCTCGGCGTCTACGACATCTACGGCGGCGGCATCGACGTGACGGCGCGGGAAGCCGTGCAGCTGCCGGTGAACGACCCGAAGCTGATCGTTCCGGCCATGGCCGCGGTGACGGAGCATCTCGGCTTCGGCATCACGCTCAACGTCTTCGCGGAGGCGCCCTACACCTTCGCCCGGCGCCTCTCGACGCTGGACCATCTCACCGGCGGGCGGGTCGGCTGGAACATCGTCACCGGCTACCTCGAGAGCGCCCATCGCGGCCGGGGCGAGGCGCTTCCGGCGCACGACAGGCGCTACGATTACGCCGACGAGTATCTCGAGGTGCTCTACAAGCTCTGGGAAGGAAGCTGGGACGACGCGGCGGTGCGCCGGGATCGCGAGGCGCGGGTGTTCAGCGATCCGGCGCTGATCCGGCCGGTCTCCCATCGCGGCGAGTTTCTGGCGGTCGACGGCTACCACCTGTGCGAACCCTCGCCCCAGCGGACGCCCGTGCTCTACCAGGCGGGCGCCTCCGGCCGCGGCCGGGCCTTCGCCGGACGGCACGCCGAGTGCGTGTTCATCTCGGCGCGCGACAAGACGTCGGCCCGCGATTCGGTCCGCGCGATCCGCGCCGAGGCCGCCGCCGCCGGGCGCGACCCGCAGGACGTGAAGGTGTTCATCGGCATCGCCGCCATCCCCGGCCGCACCCGTGCCGAGGCGGAGGACAAGCGCGCCGAGTACATGCGCTACGCCAGCGCCGAGGCCGGGCTCGCCCACTTCTCCGCCTCCACCGGCATCGATTTCGCCCGCTACGGCCTCGACGAGCCGATCCCCTACGCCCCGGGCAACGCGATCCAGTCGGCCACCGCCGCGGCGGCCAAGCGCGGGCTGACCAAGCGCGACCTGCTCTCGGAAATGGGCCTCGGCGGCCGCTACGCGGTGCTGACCGGCGACGCCGCGTCCATCGCCGACGAGCTGCAATCCTGGGTCGAGGAGGGCGAGGTGGACGGGTTCAACCTCAGCCGCCTCGTCGTGCCGGAAAGCTTCTCGGATTTCATCGACCTCGTGATCCCCGAGCTCCAGGACCGCGGCCTGTACAAGACCGCCTACACGCCGGGCTCGCTCAGAAACAAGCTGTTCGGCCAGGGCGACCGCCTGCCCGCCCGCCACGCCGCACACGCCTATCGCGGCGCCGCCGCGCTCGGAGGCTGACCGCAGGCGTCCTGCCGCCATTCCGAAGAGCCCGGCTGCGACAACAGCGAGGCTCGGATGGCCGGCCCCCTTCCGGCCGGATCGAGGCGAGTCCCCCGCGATGGATCTCACGGGTCGCCGGCGCCCTCGCCCGCGACGCCGGCCGGCCTGCCGCCGGACGACATGACGTATCGCCCACGATCACGGTGGCGGTCCTGCGGAACGAGCGGCGCGGCGAAGCGAAACGGGGACCGGCAAGCCGCGATCAGGTCGCCGCCTCATCCTCGCCCCAGCGACGCAGCGCCCGGACATGCGGCCGCAGCAGCGTGATGCCGAGAAGCGAGATGCCCGCGAGCGTCGTGCCGAACAGCGCGATCGGCAGCCACGCCCCACCCGAGGCTTCCGCCAGCACCGTGCCGACGATCGGCGTCAGGCCCCCCGCCACCGCGCCGCTGAACTGGTAGCCGATCGAGATGGCGGTGTAGCGCACCCGGGTCGGGAAGGCGCCGGCGACGTAGCCGGCCACCACCGCGTAGAAGCTCGCGATACCGAGCTGGATCAGGCACAGGCCCAGCGTGATCGCGGCGAACGAGCGCGTCTCCAGCAACAGGAACAGCGGGTAGGGCGTGACGATGCACCAAAGGAGCGAGAGCTGGAGGAAGCGGCTCTCGTCGCCGAGCCGCTCGGCCACGCGCGCGGCCACCGGCTGGACGACGAACTGCACCCCGGCGGTGATCAGAAGGGCATCGAGGATCACCGCGCGCTCGATATGCAGGTACTGCACGGCGTAGGTGATCAGGAACACTTGGTAGAGATACACCGAGGCGATGGCGAAGGTGTTGGCGGCGATCGCCATCAGCAGCGGGCCGCGCTGCGTGCGCAGCACCTCCGGGATCGGCGCCGCCCGGGCGAGCGCCTCCCGATCGGCCGCCTGCGCGGCCTGGAACGCCGGCGATTCCGCGACGCCGAGCCGGATGACGAACCCCACCGCCAGGAGCACGACGCTGGCAAGGAACGGCAGGCGCCAGCCCCAGGCGAGGAACGCCTCCTTGTCCATCAGCCCGGCCAGGCGGAACGCCAGCAGCGAGAGGATCTGCCCGGCCGGGCTGCCGAGCTGGGCGAAGGAGGCGAAGTACGTGCTACGCCCGCGGGGGGCGTGCTCGGCGGCGAGCAGCACGGCGCCGCCCCACTCGCCGCCGACCGCGATGCCCTGGAAGAGGCGCAGCAGCACCAGGGCAACCGGAGCCCAGATGCCGGCCGAGGCGTAGGTCGGCAGCAGCCCGATCGCGCTGGTGGCCAGCCCCATCATGACGAGCGTGGCGATGAGTGCGCGCTTGCGCCCGAAGCGGTCGCCGAGGTGGCCGAAGATGAGGCCGCCGGCCGGCCGCGCCAGGAAGCCGACCGCGAAGGCGCCGAACGCGGACAGCGTGCCGAGGAACGGGGTCTCGCCCGCGAAGAACAGCGGGCCGAACACCAGCGCAGCGGCGACGCCGTAGATGAAGAAGTCGTACCACTCGATGGTCGTGCCGATGAAGGCGGCGACCGCGGCGCGGCGCGACTGATCGGCGACGCCCGCGGAGGGAGTGGGTGACGCCTGCATGTCCGCTCCGCGACCAGGGGCCGAGCGCGCATCACCCGGCTGGTCATCAGGTCACGACCGCCGCCGCCGCGCAAGCCGGGGTCGCCGCGCAGCATCAGGCCATCGACCGCATCGGCGACCCGACGATGATCGATGTCGCGTCGCACGAAGCCGGTGAGCACGGTGCGCCACCTTGGCATCCAGACGGCCGCCTATGCCGGCATTCCCGCGGCGAACGGCGCGTTCCGTTGGCTGCAGGGCGGGCGTCGTCCGATCGAGCACCGGGCTGCCCTCACGGGCATCCTGTTCGGGCCGCGCACGGGGCTGCCGTGGGAAATTTCGCTGCGGCGGGCGATCCGGACCGGGCATCCCGCGGGCGGCGGCTAGGACTTGTCCGGCTCGGTCGAGGGGGCGGCGAGGGCGCCCACGCCGTTGCCCATCTCCAATCCCCGGTGGGGCGGCACGCCGCTCGGCAGCACGGGCGCGGTCGCGGGCTCGTCCCGCACCTGCCCCAGGCCGGCTTCGACCTCCTGGATGAGGTCGGCGAACTTGTACGGCTTGCTGAGCAGGCGCGTCCCCGGCGGCAGCGCGCTGCGAAGATCCGCGCCCGCGCCCGAGGTGACGATGATGCCGACGCCGGGCCAGCGGTGGTGGACGAGATGGACGAGGGCGACGCCGTCGCCGACGATGCTGCGCCCCGTGATCAGCATGCGGACGGTGTCCGGTCCCTGGAGCACCGCCAGCGCCTCAGCGGCGGTGCCGACCTCGATGGCCCGGTAGCCGAGATCGGTCAGCATGTCGGCGGTGACCATGCGGACGAGCTGGTCCGCCTCCGCGATGAGGATGGCGAGAGGCCTGCCGTCACCGATCATCGAATACGCTCCTGATGTCCGTCTCAAGGTCGTCAAGACGAGGAGCTGCGGAGCACTCCGGCATGGCGATGGCCGCTCCGAAGAGTTCGAAGCCGCGAACTCTGATACCGCACCCGACGAAAACCTCCTAATCCGGGTGCGATCGGAATCCTCGGTGCGCCAAGTCCGATCGCGCATGGCGGAAGGCAATATCCGGCCGGCCGAACCCTGCTCGGATGCGGGCGGTCGGGACGGGGATGGAGCGTCGGCGGGCGCGGCGGTTCCGACGTCAGCCAACGACCGGTCCGTACGCCGCGGTCGCGGTTCCGGAGGGGAGACGGCGTGCCTGCGAGCCCGCTCCGCCTTCTGCCGAAGGGTCAGCGCGGCCACCTTCGCTTGGCGGCGGAGCGAACGGGCCTGCTCCAGCCGATGCCGGAACGCTTCCGGCCCCCGCCTCGAACGCTCGCCCCGAACTTCGTCTCGCCCGCCGCGTCCCCTGCCGGGAAAAATCTTTTCGGCCCGACTAGACGACCGGTCTAATCCGAGCTATATCCCGGTCATGGCACGCGTCACCGCACAGACCGACACCCGCCAGGGCATCCTCGACACCGCCTACGGCCTCGTGGGCGCGAAGGGGTTCTCCGGGGTCGGGCTCAACGAGATCCTCGCTTCGGCCGGCGTGCCGAAGGGATCGTTCTACCACTACTTCGGCTCGAAGGAGGCGTTCGGCGAGGCGCTTCTGGAGGACTACTTCGACACCTACCTCGCCGAGCTCGACGCGATGCTGGCCGAGCCGAGCCTGAGCCAGGCCGACCGCCTGATGACCTACTGGCGGAAGTGGCAGGCGACGCAAGGGGGCATCGACGACCGGCGCAGGTGCCTGGCGGTGAAGCTCGCGGCGGAGGTCTCGGACCTGTCCGAGGCCATGCGCCTCGCCCTGAAGGCAGGCACCGCCGGGATCATCGAACGCCTGTCGCGAGCGATCGCGGCCGGCGTGGCGGAGGGCTCGCTCACGATCGCGAGCGAGCCGCACACGACCGCCGAGGACCTGTATCACGTCTGGCTCGGCGCCAGCCTGATGGCGAAGATCGGGCGGACCGACGCCCCGTTCGAGGCCGCCCTGGGCACGACGCGGCGCATCCTCGGCCTCGCGTCGCACTGATCATCCCCTCGGCGCCGGCAACGGCACGCGTGGCTGCGCAAAACCAAGACGACCGGTCTACTCAGATCCTCATCATTCCCCTGGGCCGGCGGGGGGAACGCGAACCGGAAGGAGAAAACCGATGCCTCACCACACCAAGACGCTGGCCGCCGCCCTCCTCGCAGCCGCCGGCCTGACGGCCCTCCCGGGCGCCACCACGGACGCGACGGCGCAGGAGCGGATCACCCTGGGGCCATCGGCGCCGTCCGCATGGCCCGGTTCGAGGAGGTCCGCGGCACGAATGCGGAACTCCGCCCCGCGCAGGCGGCCCCGGCCCGCGACCCGGCCGCGGAACGCGCCGCCAAGGCGCGGTAGCACCGCCAAGGCGCGGTAGCGCCGGCCCGCCCCATGCCGGCCCCCGCGCGGGGAGTCCCCCTCGAGGACGTCCTCGCACCCCACCTTCACTCGCCCAACCTCCCCTCGCCCAACCTCCCCTCACCCAAGCCAACGATCCGGAGAACGACATGAAGATCCTGATGGTCCTGACCTCCCACGACCAGCTCGGCGACACCGGCCGCAAGACCGGCTTCTGGCTGGAGGAGCTTGCCGCCCCCTACTACGTGTTCAAGGATGCGGGCGCGGAGGTGGTGCTGGTGTCGCCCAAGGGCGGCCGGCCGCCGCTCGATCCGAAGAGCGCCGAGCCGAGCTTCCAGACCGACACGACGCGCCGCTTCGAAGCGGACGCAACGGCGATGGCGGTGCTGGCCGAGACCGGCCGGCTCGTCGGCGTCGGCCACGACGGCTTCGACGCCGTGTTCTATCCCGGCGGGCACGGCCCCCTCTGGGACCTCGCCGAGGACCCGGCCTCGATCCGGCTGATCGAGACCACGCTGGCGGCCGGCAAGCCCGTGGCCCTGGTCTGCCATGCCCCCGGCGTGCTGCGCCATGCCAAGGCCGGCGACGGGACGCCCCTGGTCGCGGGCCGCAACGTCACCGGCTTCGCGAACACCGAGGAGGAGGCGGTCGGCCTCACCCGGGTGGTTCCGTTCCTGGTCGAGGACGAGCTCGCACGCAACGGCGGCCTCTACGCCAAGGGTGCCGACTGGGCCCCCTTCGTCGTCACCGACGGCCTGCTCGTCACCGGCCAGAACCCCGCCTCCTCGGGTCCTGCCGCCGAAACGCTCGTCGCACGCCTCGCGAACCGCTGACGGGTCGGGCGTCCCCCGCGGCGCCCGCCCCCGACCATCGCACGGCCGGCGCACCGCACGGCCCTCCCCATGACCCGGCCGAGGCACCATGCCCGCATCGGCGATCGCGAAGGCTCTCAGATCATGACCACCGACATCGTCTTCTCGGACGCGACCGGCCTCGCCGCGCTGATCCGCACCCGCCAGGTCTCGCCGGTCGAGGTCGTGCAGGCCCATCTCGACCGCATCGCGGCGGTCGACCCCAAGGTCAACGCTATCGTCACCCTCGCGGAGGGCGCGCTCGCCGCCGCGCGGGAGGCCGAGGAAGCGGTCATGGCCGGCAAGGAGCTCAGGCCGCTGCACGGCGTGCCCTTCACCGTGAAGGATTCGATCGACACGGCAGGCGTCCTCACCCAGCGCGGCTCGCCGATCTTCGCGGGCCGCCGGCCGGACGCCGACGCCACCAGCGTCGCCCGCATGAAGAGCGCCGGCGGCATCCTGCTCGCCAAGACCAACCTGCCGGAGTTCTCCTACTGGATCGAGAGCGACAACCTGCTCTCGGGCCGCTCGAACAACCCGTGGGACCTCGACCGCACGCCCGGCGGATCGAGCGGCGGCGAGTCGGCGGCGATCGCGGCGGGCCTGTCGCCCTTGGGCCTCGGCACCGACCTCGCCATCTCGGTGCGCGGCCCGGCCGCGCAGACCAGCATCGTCGCGCTGAAGCCGACGCACGGGCGCGTGCCGATGACCGGCATCTGGCCGCGGGCGCCGCGCCGGTTCTGGCACGTCGGCCCGATGGCGCGCTCGATCCGCGACCTCGCGCTCGCCTTCGCGCAGCTGGCCGGTCCCGACGGCCTCGACGGCTTCGCCTCGCACGGCGGCCCGTTCGACGCCGGAGCCGGCATCGCACCGGGCCGCAAGCTCCGCGTCGGCTGGATGGTCGGGCCGGGCTTCGGGCCGATCGACACGGAGGTCGCGGCCACCGTCCGGGCGGCGGCGGACGCGCTCGCGGGCGAGGGACACCCGGTGCAGGAGGTCCGCATCCCGGCCCTGGAACGCGACTTCGCCCTCGACGTGTTCAACAAGCTCCACGTCATGGAGATGAAGCCGGCCTTCCGGGAGGCGACCGCCGGGCACGAGGATCGGATGTACAGGATGGCGCGGACGATGCTGTCGCTGCCCGACACCTCGATGGCGGACTACGTCGCGGCCGAGCAGGCGGCCGAGCGGCTGAGGGACGGCTACGCCGCCTATTTCCGGGATTACGACGTGCTCCTCACGCCCGTGCTGCCCGTGCCGGCGCACAAGCACGGCATCCGGGACCTCGTCGTCGACGGCGAGACCGTCGACCTGACCTACCTGCAGGGCGCGACCGTGCCCCTGAACGTCACCGGCCTGCCGGGGGTGTCGATGCGGTTCGGCACCAGCCGCGAGGGCCTGCCGATCGGCGTGCAGCTGGTCGGCAGCTGGCAGGCGGAGGCGACGATCCTGCACGCCGCTGCGCTGCTGGAGGGCGTGAGCCCGGTCCGCGGCCTGCACCCGAGCCTCTGACGGGAGGGGATAGGCCCGGGTCGCACACCGCGCTCCCAGGCCGCCGGCACGAAAGCCTGCGTCCGGCCGACCTTCGCACCGTTCTCGCGATGGACGGTCGAGGGGGCGCCACCGGAGCGCCGCTGGCGGATGGCCTCTCGAAGGGCCGCCAGGCTTCGGGCCGGCGGATCGATCGCACACCGGGCGCGCGGATCGTCGTGTCCCGCATCCCGAGGCGTCGTCAGGCCGAGTCCGGCATCCGGTCGAGGAGCTTGTCGAGGGTGATGGGGTAGTCGCGCACCCGCACGCCGGTCGCGTTGTAGACCGCGTTGGCGATCGCCGGGGCGACGCCGACATGGCCGAGCTCCCCGACGCCCTTCGCCTTGACCGGGGACATGGTCGGGTCGACCTCGTCGAGGAAGACCGCCTCGAGATGGGGCACGTCGGCGTGCACCGGCACCTCGTAGCCGGCGAGATCGTGGTTCACGAAGAAGCCGCGCTTCATGTCGACGACCATCTCCTCCATCAGGGCGGCGCCGATCCCCATGGTCATGCCGCCGATGATCTGGCTGCGCGCGGCCTTGGGGTTGATGATGCGCCCGGCCGCGCACACCGCCAGCATCCGGCGGACGCGGATCTCGCCGGTGTCGGCGTCGACGCCGACCTCGGCGAAGTGCGCGCCGAAGGTCTGCTGCGCGAAGCGCTTGGCGAGATCGCCGAACACGATGGTGTCCTCGGCGACGAGGTCGCCGGCTTCCGCCGCCCGCCCGAGCGGTACGGCGCGGTTGCCGGAGCGGACCTCGCCCTCGGCGAAGGCGACGTCGGCCGAGTTGAACCCGAGCCGCTGGGCCACCGCCTCGCGAAGCTTGACGCAGGCCGCGTAGACGCCCGCGGTGACGGAAGGGGCCCCCTGCTGGCCGCCGGAGCCCGGCGTCTCCGGAAAATCGGAATTGCCGAGGCGCGCGACGACCCGATCCGGCGTGACGCCCATCATCTCGGCGGCGGTCTGCGCGACGATGGTGTAGCTGCCGGTGCCGATGTCGGTCATGTCGACCTCGACCGTGACGACGCCGCGTGCGTCGAGGCGCACGCGGGCGGCGGACCGGGCGATCTTCGCCGCGCGGATCGCCCCGGCCATGCCGAACCCGACGCGCCAGCGCCCGTCGCGCAAGCCGGCCGGCTGCGCCTGGCGGCGCTCCCATCCGAAGCGCTCGGCACCGAGGCGCAGGCACGCGACGAAGGGCCGGGTCGAGAACGGGATCTCCGGGTGCTCGGGGTCGACCTGGGTGTCGTTGAGCGCCCGGAACGCGACCGGGTCCATCCCGAGCTTCTCGGCCATCTCGTCCATGGCGATCTCGAGGGCCATCAGGCCCGGCGCCTCGCCGGGCGCCCGCATCGCGTTGCCCTCGGCGAGGTCGAGCACCGCCAGGCGCTGGCGGGTCATCCGGTCGGCGCCGGCGTAGAAGGCGCGCGTCGCCGCCGTCGACGGCTCGGTCCGGCCGCCGGCGAGGTTGCCGTTGAGGTTGTCGTGGCCGATCGCGGTGATCCGCCCGTCCCGGGTCGCGCCGATCCAGATGCGCTGGATCGTGGCGGGGCGGTGGATGGTGGTGTTGAACATCATCGCACGCTGCAGCGCGAGCTTGACCGGCCGGCCGGCCACCCGCGCCGCCACCGCCGCGAGCGCGAGGTCGGACTGGACGGTGCCCTTCCCCCCGAACCCGCCGCCGACATACGGCGAGACGAGGCGGATCCTGTCCCGGGGGATGCCGAGCGTCCTGGCGAGGTCGCGCACGCCCCAGTTCATCTGCTGGATCGAAGTGTGGCAGGTGAGCCGGTCGCCGTCCCAGGCGGCGATGGTGGCATGCGGCTCCATCATCGCGTGGGCTTGGTCGGGGGTGGTGTAGCGCGCGTCGAGCTGGACCGGTGCCCGCGCGAACGCGGCCTCGAAGTCGCCGACGCGGGTCTCGGGCTTGCCGCCGAACGGGCCCTGCTCGGCCACGGGCGCGGTCGCCTCCTGCGCGGCGAGGTCGAAGGCGCCCGGCTCCTCGACATACGTGACCCGGACCAGGGCCGCGGCGGCCCGCGCCTGCTCGAAGGTCTCGGCGACGACGACCGCGACGGCCTGGTGGTAGTGGTCGACGACGAGCGCGGCGAGGAAGCGGTGGACGTAGAACTCGCCCTGGCCGAGCGGCCCGGCATTCTCGTGGGTGACGACGGCGACGACGCCCGAGGCGGCCTTCGCGCGCGCCACGTCGAGGGTCGCGATCCGGCCCTTGGCGATGCCGGCGCCGACGATGAAGCCGTAGGCGAGGTTCGCGTGCGGATCGTGCCATTCGTAGGCGTAGGGCGCGGTCCCCGTGACCTTGAGCGGTCCTTCGACCCGGTCGGTCGGCTTTCCGACGACCTTGAGCTGGTCGATCGGGTTTTGGCCGGCGGGCTGATCGAACTTCATGGCTTTAGGCCCTCGCTTGGTTGAGCGCCGCGGACAGGGTCCGCTCGGCGAGCGTCAGCTTGTAGGCGTTCGCGTGGGTCGGCGCGGCGCCGGCGAAGACCTGCTCGGTCACCGCCTTGGCGCCCCGCGGCAGGTCGGCCTCGGCCGCCTCCACCCGCCAGGGTTTCGGCGCCACCCCGCCGAAGGCGACGCGGCCGGCCCCGTCCCTGCCCAGG